>CAYYBU010000115.1:0-7367 GCA_964469945.1 uncultured Planctomycetaceae bacterium | reverse complement strand
GCCCGGCCGCCCCGCCGCCTGATCGAGGATCTCCCGGGCGCGGCGGCGGACTTCCGCGGGCGTGCTCAAGAGTACAGCCGGATCCAGGTTCCCCTGGATGGCGCGATCGTAGCCGATCCGCTGCCAGGCCTCGTCGAGCCGCACGCGCCAGTCCACGCCGATGACGTCGCCCCCCGCCGCACGCAACGCCGGCAGCAGGGCCGGATTGCCGGTGGCGAAGTGGATCACGGGCACACCGGGCGGAAGTTGCTCGATGACTTGCCGCGTATAGGGCAAGGCATAGCGACGATAATCGTCCTCGCCCAGGCAGCCCGCCCAACTGTCGAATAATTGCACGGCCTGCACGCCGGCGCGGATCTGCGCGATCAGATAGCGGACGACGGCCCGCACCAGCCGTCCCAGCAGGGCATCCCAGGCGCCGGGGTCGCTGTACATAAGGGTCTTGGTGAGGCGGTAGTCGCGGCTGGAGCCTCCTTCCACGGCGTAGGCGGCCAGCGTGAAGGGGGCCCCAGAAAAACCCAGCAGCGGTATCGCTGCGGGCAGGCCGGCGCGGGTCTGGCGGACCGTCTCCATGACGAACTCCAGCGGTTCCACGCTTTCCAACTCGCGGAGGCGGTCCACGTCGTCCGCCGCCCGTAGGGGCCGGTGCAGTAGGGGGCCCTCCCCACTGGTAAACTCCAGTTCCAGCCCCATCGGCTCCAGAATCAGCAGCAGGTCGGAAAAGATAATGGCCGCATCAACGCCCAAGCGCTCGACCGTGGCCAGCATGATTTCCGCACAGAGGTCGGCACGCTTGCAAAGTTCGAGAAAGCCCAGTTTGCGTCGCAGGCTGCGATATTCGGGCAAGTAACGCCCCGCCTGCCGCATCAACCAGATCGGCACCCGCTGGACCGGCTCGCGCCGGGCCGCCTGCAAAAACGGGCTCTGTTGCCAGGCGGGAGGGGGAAAAGTGGACATAGGTGGAAGCAACGGGGCGGTGTCAGGATCGGAGAACGCTTTTAATGATTCTATACTCCAGCGCCCGCCTTCCGCCAGCAGCAGCTACAGAAAAAGGTCTGCCCGAGCAAGGCGCCCGGGCAGACCTGGTAGAACACTGGTAACGTGACGCCGCGTCCTAGTTGATTACCACGCTGCGGGCGTGCAGCAAGGAAGCAGAAGGATCACCAACCTTCGAGTTGTCGGCCTTCGGCGGGGTCGGCAACGGAGCGCCGGGGGCCGGAGCCGGGGCCGGGGGAGCAACGACGGGAGCCGGGGCCGGAGCCGGGGCACCACCGCCACAACCACAGGCCGGAGCAGCACCGCTGCATCCGCAAGCCGGGGCAACCGCTTCGCAGCAAGTCACTTTTTTGCAGCAGCACTTGCAGCAGAACAGGCTGTCCAACAGTTCGTGAATCGGACGGCGGCAGCAGCACTTCTTCTCGCAGCCGCAGGCCTTTTCACAGCAGGCCGGCTTCTCGCAGCAGGCCGGCTTCTCGCAGCAGCACGGCTTCTCGCAGCAGCACGGCTTGGCACAAACGTGGCACTTCTTCACGTGGTGCAGGATGGGCTTGCAGCAGCAGCCGCAGGTCGGCTCCGGAGCACAGCACTTCACCGGTGCGCAAGCTTCGCACTTGCAGCACTTCTTGCACTCGAAGATGTCCTTCAGGCCACAGAACAAGTCGCGGACCGGGGTGATGTGGCACTTCTTCTCGCAGCAGCCACAAGGCTTGGCACAGCAAGCCGGTTCTGGGGCGCAGCACTTGGCTGCGGGTTCGCAGCAGGCGACCGGGGCGGCCTCACACGCGCCGCAGCCACCGCCATGCAGCCCTACCAGTTGACCCTGGATATCGGTATCGCCGAAACCCCGGGTACAAAGGGCCACGCTCAATAGGAGCGCTCCAAACACTGTCATGCTTTTCATTGAGCAACCACTCCTTTACAATGAACTGGGGTAGCTTCCCTCGCTACGTCGCGACCACAAACCGGAGTTCCGCATACATACGTCACCCCATGGCGTGGGCGGGTCCTCCCATGGGTAAGAACCGACTCAAGCGTGGTTTCCAGTCACGGGTAGGGAAGGTGGGTCTGCCACCCGCAGTTCGCACGGTGTACTGCGCCAGGACCGTCGAGCCATTCCTTGGCCCGAAACTCACCCGATCCGGTTGCCTGACGCGCCCTTGCATCGTGCCTACGTGGCACGCGCTGTTCGTTAAGGGTCAGTTACCGTATCGGCAGCGTGGCAAAGAGCGCTTGAACGTTCGGAAGGTATTTTCAGCAAAAGGTTTACTGCTCCTAAGGCGCAAACATTTCTGCACGCGGAGGCGGGGAAGAATTTAACGGTTATAGGACCATGTTGCCCCGTTGCAACCCCCGTAAAGGTCGCGGCAATCGGCAAACTTCGCCCGCCTTAACGCCGTTGCATGGTACGAAGGCCACGTCTCGGTTAAGATGGAAGAGCCTGCCAAACTTTCACGCCGAGCCTGTACCATGAAACGAGTCGTCCTCCTCGCCATCATCTTGTTCTGTGTCGCCGCCGGCAGGTCGCGTCTGGCGGCAGCCGATTGGCCGCAATGGGGTGGCAGCCCGGCACGCAACAATGCCCCACGAACGGAAATCAAGAACCTTCCCGCCCAGTGGAACACGGGCCAGTTTGAACCTCAGACGGAGCGCTGGCTGAAGGAGTCGGCCAAGAATGTCCGCTGGGTGGCCCGGCTCGGCACACAGACGTATGGTACGCCGGTGGTCGCCGGTGGCCTGGTCTTCTGTGCCACCAACAACGGCGCCGGCTGGCTGAAGCAGTATCCGGCCACGGTCGACCTGGGCTGCCTGCTGTGCTTCCGGCAAAACGACGGCCGCTTCCGATGGCAGCTTGCTTGCAAAAAACTGGCGGCGGGCCGAACGCTCGATTGGCCCGAACAGGGAATCTGCTGCGCCCCGCTCGTCGAGGGCCACCGCCTCTGGCTGGTCACCAATCGGTGCGAAGTGCTCTGCGTGAATGCCGACGGCCCCGGTGAACCGGACGCCGCCGCCGGCGGGCCGCTGGAACCGGGCCGCAGTGCCAACGAACCCGAGATCCTCTGGCGGCTGGACATGATGGGCCAACTAGGCGTCGTACCGCACAACATGAGTAGTTGCTCCGTCACGGCGGCCGGCGACCTACTGCTGGTCACCACGGCCAACGGCGTAGACGAGTCGCATCGCCGCGTAGCCGCCCCGCAGGCGCCCAGCTTTCTCGCCCTGAACAAACGCACCGGCAAAGTAGTATGGGCCGACAGCTCGCCGGGCGGCAATATCCTCCACGGCCAGTGGTCTTCGCCGGCGTTCGCCGTGCTGGACGGCCTGCCGCAGGCCATCTTTGCCGGTGGCGACGGCTGGCTGTACAGTTTTCGCATGGAGTCGGGCGGCAAGCCCACGCTGCTGTGGAAATTCGATTGCAATCCCAAACAGTCGGTGTGGAAGGACGGCGGCCGGGGCGATCGCGGCATCCTCATCGGCACGCCGGTCATTCACGAGGGACTGGTCTATATCGCCACCGGCGAGGACCCCGAGTTCGGTGAAGCCCCCGGCCACCTCTGGTGCGTCACGCCCGATCGTCGCGGCGACGTGAGCGCGGAACTGGTGTTCGACAAGCAAGGACAGCCCGTCCCGCCACGACGCATTCGAGCCGCCGATACCGTTGCGGGCGACGTGGTCCGACCGAATCCCAACTCGGCCGTCGTCTGGCACTACGTGGGCGCCGCGGTCGAAGGTACGGCGAAACCCGACTTCAAAAAAACCATGCACCGCACCCTCGGCATGGTGGCGATCCAGGATCATCTGCTGGTCATCGGCGATTTGGCCGGACTGGTCCATTGCCTGGATGCCCGTACGGGCAAGGTCTATTGGACCTACGACATGATGTCGGCGATGTGGGGTTCGCCCTTGATCGCCGATGGCAAGATCTTTCTCGGCGATGAAGACGGCGACGTGCGGGTCTTCGCACTTTCGCCGCAGTTCCAATTGTTGGCCGAGAACACCATGGGCTCGGCCGTCTACACCACGCCGATCGCGGCCGGCGACGTGCTCTACATCGCCACCAAGAACCGCCTGTTTGCCATCGCCGCCGACGGTAAGTGAAATGTATCCGGCACATGGAGTGTGCCGGATACATTGGCTAGGGAAAACACATCCCGCCGCCATCGGCCGGCAGATCGCTCGGCGTGACGCTGCGGATCGCCCGGACCATCGCCGACTCGTCGCGGGTGAACAGCGCGCAGAGCGAATCCTCGTAGACGAGTTTCCAACCGACTTTCAGCCGCATGAGGTTGTACCCGGGAAGCCGCCGATCCAACAAGGCGAGATCGGTCGGGTAGTCGTCCAACAATGCATCCCAACGCCCCACGCCCGCGGCCCAGTCGGTATTGAGCTGCCGCAACGACTCCGGGTAGACGGTCTCGCGACGGCCATCATAGGAGATTTTGATCTGCGGGCTGAGGTGCCAAAGCACGTACTCGCCCCAATCGAAGTACACGGCCATGTTGCCGCGGACCGCACTACGTTGCAGCACGTCGACGGCCCGAGCTGGATAGGCGGCATGTTTGGGGTCGATGGTAATCCGCAGGCAATTGTGCAGCGAGGCGCCGGAGAGGAGCAGTGCGCCGGCCAGCGGGAAAACGACGATGTAGCCGTGCGAAGGCGAGGGTTTGATTCCAGTACCCGTTACGGATAACCATCGCTGCCAGGCGGCGCCGAGATCTTCGCCCGCCAGCACGGCAATCGCCAGGGCGGCCAAGGGAAGGTGCCGCAAGGCCTGAAAGGGCATGATGGCCGTGCAGGCCAGTACGGCAATGCGGGCGGGCGATGGGCGTCGCGGCGATCTCGCCAGTGCCAGGATGGAAAGGCCCAGCAAGGTCAGATAAGCGATGCCTTCGGTCTTCGTGATATCGACCGGCTGCCATTCCATGACGTCCGGCCGGGAGACTGTGGCCGTTTCCCACAGGAACTGCAACAGCTTGGGACCGTAGGGATTCAACAACGCGGCTGTCAGGGCGGCCAGCGCCGGCAAGAGAGCCTGACAACAAGGCTTTACGAACGGTACTCGTTGTTTGATTGCCACATGGGCCAATGTGGCGACACTTATGGCCGACCAGACGGCCAGCAGAGCGAGTCCGGCGAGGAAGCCACCGTGAAAGTTCGCCCAAACAGCGATGATCGGGGCGGCCCACCACAACCGCCGTGGCCGCCTTGAGGCCGCATGAAGAGTCAACAACAGCAGAAGAAAGAACAGGTAGGTAAAGAGCTGGGGACGAATCGTGCGATTGCCCACCTCCATGATGAACACGACCAGCAGGACGATCGTGCCGGCCGCCGTGGTGCGGACATCCTGGGCTCGGAGTTGCCAAAATAGTAAGGCCACGATGGCCAACAGGATCGAGGTCTTCAGCACCAGCAGACCGGCCGGACCGCCGGCGTTGAAAGCGGCCGCGAAGAACACTTCGCTGAGCCATTCATGGTTCAGCCAGCGCTGCTGCTCGGTAAGATAGGAATAGGGATCGACTGTCGGGATGCTGTGACTGGCCAGAATATCTTGCCCAAACCGCACATGTCCCCAGAGGTCGGGATCAGCAACCGTGGCTGAACTGATATACACACCGACGGCCGCGATTAGCAGTGCCACGGCAAGGCGGAGGCGGCGATCCATGTCATGCAGACGGTCCATGGCGAGCGTTTTCGGCCAAGTCGCCGGGCGAGGGGAGCTGGGCAATGGTTATTCCAATATAGCTCGCAAACTGCGTAGGGAAACACCCTACAGCCGCGAACATATCCCCCTGATCTGAGTGGCTTGAGAACCTTGTACAATAGGTCATTTCCGTGCCGAAGAATTGCAATGGAAAGCAGTAGCCGTGACGAGGCTCGGATGGGAATGGAGCTCCAAACACCATGATCCGGATAATGCTCATCGACCAACTAGGGAAAAAATGTTTCCTTGAGTGCGAGCGAGCCTCCCTGGGGGTGGACGAAGACGTCCGCTGTACTCCCCTAGGAGCCATCCCGTTCGAGTACGCCATGGCTATCGTCCGCGATGTCGCCAAGGGATACTTGAGCGGCCTGACGGCCGGATATCGCTGGTATCGCCAAGCGGGATAGACCGCGTTTGCGGCCTCATTTTCCTGTGGGCTTTTCTACTCTCGCCCGAGTGGATTACTCGGTTGCGCGTCGGGCTCGCCATGCCGATGTGCTCACCGCGCCGTTGAGGTGCATTCGCGGCCCCATGGCGTCTGCGCCCGGCCGATTCGTTTCCAAGTGGCCCCACCATAATAGCCGGAACGACCGGCCCAGTGCTTGCTTCCTGAAAAATACGACTCCGCGCAACACATTGGCTAAAAGCAAAACTCTGGTCAATGTGTAGCGTTTGGATATGCTTCTGCTGTCGTGGAAATTTCCTTTGTTCTGGCAATATGGGTTCCACCGATTTGAAGAAGGAGATCGGCTGCGACAGTCCTACCTAATTTAACTGACCGAGGAGAAGCGATGCCCCGAACACCCCGAATTGGGCAAACGGCACTGGCCGCTGCAGTTGCCTTGGCGTTCATCCTCAGTGGCTGCACAGGTCCCGTGGAGTATGTGCGGAATGGCTTCAAGGTGGGTCCCAACTACCGGCCGGCCCCCGCCCCGGTGGCACCACATTGGATCGATGCCTCCGACGCCCGCATCAAGAGCGCGCCTGCCGATTTCGCCCGTTGGTGGTGCGTGTTCAACGACCCCACGCTGAACCGGCTGGTGAATTGCTCGCTCCAGCAAAACCTGACGTTGCGGCAGGCCGCCTTCCGCATACTCGAGGCGCGGGCCCAGCTTGCCGTCGCCCGCGGAGAACTCTTCCCCCAGACCCAAACGGCCGACGGGGGCTATCGCCGCGTGGGGAGTTCCGCAGCCCCCGGAACGCCCGCCGTGTTCGCCGATCAATGGAATGCCGGCTTCAACCTGGCCTGGGAAATCGACTTCTGGGGCCGTTTGCGCCGCGCCATCCTCGCCGCCGAGGACACCCTGGATGCCAACGTGGCCAACTACGACGGGGCCGTCGTCACCATGCTGGGTGACATCGCTCAAGCCTATGTCGAAATCCGCACCGACCAGGAGCGGATCCGACTGCTCCATACCAGCGTGGACACGCAGACGGGCGTGTTGCGTTACATCGAAGCCCGTTTCAAGGCCGGCTTCCGCGTCAGCGAATTGGACCTGGACCAGGCGAAGAGCAATTTGAAGCAGACCGAGGCGCAGATTCCGCCCTTGGAGATCGACATGCGGCAAGCCTCCGATCGCTTGTGTACGTTGATGGGCATTCCCTCGATCGACCTGCAGAATCTGTTGGGCATGGCGGCCATTCCCACCGCGCCGCCGGAGGTGGCCAT
>CAYYBU010000114.1:0-7394 GCA_964469945.1 uncultured Planctomycetaceae bacterium | reverse complement strand
AGGGCGTTCCCTACACGGTTCGGTTGCGAGCCTCCTGGAATCACGAAACTCTATTCAGCAGTGTTCGCCGCACTGCTGGCCAGGCCCCCGGCAGAGCCTTCAATCCACCGCGGCAAGCTGCACGCGGGCGCCTTCCAGCCGATGGGCCAGCAACTTGGCCACCTGGATCGCCAACTGGTATCCCAGCAGCGGATCCTTGTCGCACAGCGTACGCAGTTTGGGGGCGTCGATCCGTGCCAACTCGGTCGCCTTGGTGGTCGTGCCGATGGCGGTCATCTTGTAGGGCGCGATCATCGCCGACCAGACCAGCAGATCGCCGGGGACCAGGGTGTCGACCGTCCGCAACTCGCCGTTGCCGAGGAGGTACTGGATGTTGACCTCGCCCTTGAGAACGATCGACAGATGGGTGGCCGGGTCGCCCTCGCGAAACAACGTGGTGTTGGCCGGGATGGTCTTCTCATCGGCGATCATGGCGAGTTGCCTCAGGCTCTCCTCGCTGACGCCGGCAAAATAGGGATAACGCCGTAGCACTTCGGGGGAAATCATCGCGTGGGTCTCCTGGTTTTTTCGGGGTGTGGCGACGGGCAGCCTCCCCTGCACAACAAATGGCCACCCCCGGATTATACCGCCCGCGGCAAAGGGCGCAACGCCCAGAGTCGGGGTCTGGTCCATTTTTCGGCTCGAACGCCCGGTTTTTCAGGCAAAGCCTTGTCCGAAAACATGGACCTGACCCCTTCGCGGCACGCGGCGTGTGCCGGCTACTATGCCGCTTTACCAGGCCAGTTCCAGGCCCGCGTTGGCCCCGTGACAGAAAAGGGTCGCGGAGGTGTCGACGCCGGCCTGGGCTGCCCCGAAATCGGTGGCCGCGATCTGGTTGGGGGCCATCGCAACGCCCGTAAGCCACATCACCTGGTAACCGCCCCGGAGGGCAAGGTGCTTGGTGAACTGGTAAGAGACATTGACCCCGATCTCGCCGAGAAACGACAAGTGAGAATCGCTGGCAGTGGCGGAAAAAGCAGGACCCATGCCGGTGGTGGCGTAGTCGTTGTCTTGCACGGCGGCGTTGTCGTACAGGCCGGCCTTCGCCAACAGGTCGATCTTGACGGGGCCCCCGCGATCGTACAGCCGGGCGTCCAGTCCGATCTGGGAACCGTACAGGTGGTTGTGGCCGCGGACCAGGTCGGCAAACGAACCGGAGCCGGAAAAGAGCTGGCCGCTGGCCGCGTAACGATCCTCGAAATCGACCCAACGAAAGCCCACCAGCGGCGTGAGCCAGTCGTTCAGCGAATAGCGAAAATTGAGCTCGCCGCTGTAGAGCCGCGAGCTGTACTGGAACTGGGCATCGCTAACCGGCACGGTCATCGTATCGTCGATGGAAAGATAGCCGACTCCGTAAAGAAACGCGGCATTGGGAACGTTGGCCGAGGATTTCCAGCCGTCGATGCCGAAATAGGTCAGTTCCACGCCCAGGCCCGTCGGGTCGTCGCGGCGCAGACTGAGGCGTGGCCCGGCGGCCGTCGAGAAGTCGAGATTCGAGGCATTGAACACTTCGCTGCCCGACCCCGGATCGTAGAGGAGTTGCTGGTGGCTGGGGGCCGACCGTTGCAGGAAGAGGGCATCGGCCGTGGCGTCCCAGTGCGGACCGTCGCCGTCGCCCAGGCGTCCCAGGTCTGGGGAAACGTCCGCTGCGGCTGCGGTGGCTGGGGATTCTGTGGCGTTTTGCGCAATCGCTACGGTCGTCAAACTCAACGCAATCAGAACCGCCAGTTCGCAATGCGTTGCTCGGATCATCGGCCTGCCCCCTCATAAACCCGATAAGCGTGATGCGTGTTACCACCTCTACAATCCTCAATTCGGCACGTGAAATTCGGCAACGGTAGGATACGTCGCTTCGCCGCTACCGCTGGAAAAACCGGCAGGCTTTACCAATCGCTCCGGCCCGGGGAAGGACGTATCCGGCACACTCCGTGTGCGCTGTAGGGAACGCCCTCCGTGGCGTTCCGGGCGTATCGCTGAGGCGGAACGCCACGGAGGGCGTTCCCTACACCTGGAATCACGCAACTCTATTTAGCTGACGGCGATCACGGTTTCACCCGAGCGCGTGTTCTGAAGGTTGTCGCTGGGCGACTGGAAGAAGAAGTCCGTTCCGCTGCCGCCAAACAGGGCATCGACCACGTTATCGCCGAAAACCGTGTTGGCATTCAAAGGATACGTGGGATCGGAGGTGAGTTCGCCGACGCGCGTGGCGTAGCTGCCCGACGAGCTCCAGGTGCTCAGCAGGGCTTGAAGTGCCAGGGCGTTGTTGTCGTAAGCGGTCGTTCCGCCGATGAGAACCGCATCGCCCGTGCCGCCCACCAGGGTGCTGGCGCCGCTGCCGCCGATCATGATGGTTCGGCCGCTGCCGCCCCATAGGGTGTCTTTTCCCGTGCCGCCCATCAGCAGCGTGGGGCCGCCGCCGCCCTGCATCTGCACATTGCCGTCTTCCGCATAGATCCAGGTGGGGATGGTCACGCTCTGGGAGACGCCGATGGTGTCGGTGCCGCCGCCGCCATAGACGCAAATGCGGCTGGTGGGGCTGAAGGTGCCCAAAGAGTTGCCGTCGAACAAAACCGTGACGGAGCCGGCCGCCGCGCCGGGATTGATTTGGATCACGTCATTGGCCGACGTGCCGCTGACGATCAACAGGCTCTTGGTGGGATTCAGCGGATCGATGGGAACCCAAATGGCCTGGCCGTTGGCGGTGATGATCCAAAGGTGGCCTGGTTTCTGCGTGATCGTGTAATCGGTCGAGGCGGCGCCGCTGATGTTGATCGGGTATTGTCCACAGAGGCTTTCCGACGTGGCCGTGGTGGAAAGGACCGGCGCATGCGTCAGGCTGGCAGGCGTATCGCCATTGACCAGACCCGTGTAGCTGGCCGTCAACGTTGGCAAGGGGTTGCCCGTGACCATGATCTTATCGTTGGCCGTGATGGTCAGCGGCGCCGTGGTCACCGTAAGCGTTCCGGCAACGTAACGGATCGAGTAGTCCGCGTCCGCCGCGCCGTGGGCCGTGATGCTGTACGGGTTGCCCGATACGTGGCTGGCGGCCGTCGCCGTGGTGCTCAATGTCGGCTGCGTCGTCAAACTGGCCGACGTGTCGCCATTGACGAAACCCGTATAGCTGGCGGTCAAGGCGGGCAGGGCCGCGCCATAAACCTTGCTCTTGTTGACAGCGGTGATCGTCAAGGGGGCTGTGGTCACCGTGAGCGTTCCGGCAACATAGCTGATCGAGTAGTCCGCGTCGGCCGCCCCGTGGGCCGTGATGCTATAGGGGTTGCCCGAGACATGGCTGGCCGCCGTGGCCGTGGTGCTCAATGTCGGCTGCGTCGTCAGGTTGGCCGACGTGTCGCCGTTGACGAAACCGGCGTAGCTGGCGGTCAACGTAGGCAGGGCTGCCCCGTAAACCTTGGTCTTGTTGACAGCGGTGACGGTCAGCGGCGCCGTGGTTACCGTAAGCGTTCCGGCCACATAGCTGATCGAGTAGTCCGCGTCAGCCGCCCCGTGGGCCGTGACGCTGTACGGGCTGCCCGAGACATGGCTGGCCGCCGTGGCCGTGGTGCTCAGCGTGGGCTGGGTCGTCAGGCTGGCCGACGTGTCGCCGTTGACGAAGCCCGTGTAACTGGCAGTCAAGGCCGGCAGGGCCGCTCCGTAGACCTTGCTCTGGTTATTGGCCGTGATGGTCAACGGCGCCGGAGTCACCGTGAGGGTTCCGGGAACATAGCTGAACGAGTAGTTCGGGTCCACCGCGCCGCCGACCGAGATGGTGTATGGGCTGCCCAAAACATGGCTAGCGGCGGTGGCTGGCGTATGGAACGTGGGCTGGGTCGTCAGGCTGGCCGACGTGTCGCCGTTGACCAAGCCCGTGTAGCTGGCGGTAAAGGTTGGCATCGCCGCCCCATAAACCATGCTCTTGTCGACGGCCGTGACGATCAGCGGGGCCTGATTGATGTACAAGTTGGTGGCCGCCGAGCAGTCGGGGTACGCCGTGTTCCCGATGTTGCTGTACTCGGCGACCAAATCCGACGGGAGCACGCCGGCGTTGTAGCCCGCCAGGCTGATGTTGCCGAGGGTCGCCACGCCACTGGAGTTGGTGACCGCTTGCGCCACGTAGAGGCCGCCGCCGTCGAGGAAGAACGAGACCAGTCCGCCGGAAATCGGGGCCCCGTCGCAGGTGACCGTCACCGTGGCGGACGTCGTCCCGCCGTAGGTGCCGATGCCGGAGCCGGCGGCGAAGGTCATGGTGCTGGTGGGGAAATTGACGGTAATCTCGCCATACACCGTGTTGGCGGGGCCGCCGTCGGCCTGATCGGTTACGGAGTACCAGACGTTGGCCTGCCCGCCCGTGGCGCCCGGCGAGACGGTGGCGGTGTTGCCATTGATGCTGATCGATCCATTGCTGGGCGCATGCGCGCCGGTGCCGGCGGCAAAGGCGAGATCGGCCTCGGGAGTCTCGAAGTCGCTGGCCAGCGTCGCGAGGTTGACGTTGACGGGTAGGTTGCTCGGCGCGGTCTGGGTCGTCGAGTTGGCCACCGGGACCACGTTCTGGAAGGCAATGGACACGAACTGGTATGAGCCATTGGCGTTTGACGGGATGACGGTGGCGACGAACTGGCCGGAGCTGTTGTACTCGTTGACGATGGTTTTGTTGCTCGACGCGTCGGTGTTGTTGCACACGTAGAGGTTGCCGGTCTGGGGATCGAAAGCCAAGCCGGCAGGGCACTTGAGGCCGCCGCTGCCCTGAGCGCCGAACGTGGCGACGGCATGGCCGCCGGTGGTGTATTCCTCGACGCAGCCGTTGCTTGAGGTGGCAACGTCGCCGCAGGCCACATAGAGGTTGCCGTTGGAGCCGAAGGTCAGGCCGCCCAGATTGGCGACGGTCACGCCCGCAGCAGGGGCCACGGCGAAGCTGTTGCTGCTGTCCAAGTTCCCCGAATTGGCGTTGTGGGGGCCATAGAAGCAATAAATCTCGCTGGTGCCCGTGCTGGCGACATACAAGTTGCCGTCGGGGCCGAAGGCCAGCGACGTGGGATGAATGCTGTTGTCGTTGGTGATGTTGGTGTCCTGGATGAAATTCCCCATGTAGGCGCCCGTCGTGCCGTTGTACTCCGAGACGCCGCATCCGGCCGGCATGCCGTGCGAATTTTGGCAATTGAAGCCCACATAGAGATTGCCATCGGGACCGAAGGCGATGGCCTCATTGAATTGCGTGCCCGCCCCGCCATTGGCGAAGGTGGTGTTGATGATGGCGCCGGTGGAGCCGTTGAACTCCTCCACGGTTCCGCCGTAACTCGTGGTTGCGTAGAGATTGCCGTTGGGGCCGAAGGTGAAGCCGCCGGCGTAGTAGTTCGTGCCGCTTCCTTGAATGGTGGCGAAGTTGCGGATAAAAGCGTTGCTGTTGGCGTCGTAGGCCATGATGGCGCCCTCCGGCACCCCATTGCTCACGAACATCGCCAACAGCCGCCGCTCTTCCAGCGGCTCGCATCGCAACGTCCGCCCGCGGATCTCGGCATGAAATTTTGCTTTCGAGGTCAGCAGCCGGCTCGCCAGTTGCTCGAGGCGTTTCAAGAAAATTCTGCCCATGATCGGTTGCCCTTGGAAGTGGAGTAACGCGCTGGTGAGACGCCGGGGCGCGATGTCACTAAGAGCTTCGGAAATCGGTGGAAGTTGACTTCAGAATCTTGGGCGAATAGCGGTTGGGGGGGCGCGATTATCGGCAGAATCGATAAACTTGACCGGTGGCAAGAATGTATCCGGCACACGCCGTGTGCCGCTGGCCCGGCGGCACACGGCGTGTGCCGGATACCTTTAGGAGTCGAGGGCCTGGAGCACCTCGGCCACGGCCCGCGGCACGGCGGCAGCCACCGCCGGGGTGCAGGACTCGCCGAAATTCACGATGTCCTCGGCTTCAATCGCCACCAGGAGGATGTCGCGATCCGCGGGCAGATGCAGCCCGACCTGCCGGCCCAGGGCCAACGCGGTGGGCAGGTTCACGTCGTGGGCCGAGGCGCTGCGCTGCGTGGCCATGGCGTCGGGGCGCAGCCGGTGGATCGTGCCCGGGGCGGCCCCGCTGCAAATGGCGTCGATGACGATGGCCCGATCGTAGCCGACCAGCCGCTCCATGAGCCGCAGCCCGCCCCAGTAGTCCTCGCCCACCTCGATCTCGGGCCGTTCGGCCAGGCGGGTCTTCAACGCGGCGGCCACGCGCAGGCCAACGCTGTCGTCGGTCACCAGCGGATTGCCCAAGCCAAGAATGAGCGTTTTCATAATGTATCCGGCACACTCCGTGTGCCGTTGGCCCCGGCGGCACACGGAGTGTGCCGGATACGTTTATTCCACGTACTGCGACAGCCGCCCGACCACTTCGCCGTCGCTGCTGTGGAGCGTCACTTCCAAGGGCATCTGGCCGGGCAGATTGTGCGTCGCACAGCCGAAACACGGATCGTAGGCGCGGAAGGCCATCTCGACCATGTTCAACAGCCCCTCGCTCACCTTGCCCTTGTGGATCAGCCCCTGGGCGGCCTTCTTCACCGACATGCAGATCGGCGCGTTGTTGTTCGTGGTGCCCACGATCAGGTTGACCTTGGTCAGAATGCCGCGCTCGTCGGTGGTGTAGTGGTGCGTGAGCGTGCCGCGCGGAGCCTCGACGCAGCCCACGCCGTCGGTCGGCGTCTGCGTGGGCAAGGTGCGGTATTCCTTGCTGGTGATCTGCGGATCGGTGGCCAATTCCACCCAGCGCTCGGTCGCATAGAGCAGCTCGATCAATCGCGCCCAATGGGTCGCCAGCGTATGATGCACCGGCTTGCCGCCCAGGGCCGCGTAGAACTTCTCGTATTCGGCCTGGGCCAGCGGCGTGGCCATGCCGTCGGCCGCGTTCAGACGCGACAGCGGCGTGGCCTTGTAGACGCCCGACTCGACGCCATCGACGAAGCCCTTCCAGCCGACTTTCTTCAAGTAGGGGAACTTCAAGTACGTCCAGGGTTCGACCCGCTCGGCCACGTATTGGCGATAATCGGCGGCGTTGTACTTGGCGTGTTCCTTGCCGTCGGGGCCCACCACGCGGATCTTGCCGTCGTAGAAGTTGACGCGGTTGTTGGCGTCCACCGTGCCCATGTTGTAGGTGCGATGGACGTAGGCGTCGTTCTTGATCAGTTCGACATAGGTGTTGTTCGCCAACACGATGTCGCTGAACACCTGCAGGGAGAACTTGGCGAACTCGATGGCCTCGCGGCCGCGGGCCTCGATCTCCTTGCGCTGCTCTTCGTTGATGCCGCGGCTGACGCCGCCGGGGAGGCCCCAGTTGGGATGCACCGCCCGGCCGCCCATCAGTTTGATCAGGGCATGGCCGTCGGCGCGCA
>CAYYBU010000113.1:0-7438 GCA_964469945.1 uncultured Planctomycetaceae bacterium | reverse complement strand
CGACGTCGTCCGAAAACATGGACCTGTCCCCCTCTTCCCCGCCCGTGAACGGTTATAGTGGTCAATCACCCGGGTGAAACTCTCGGCAGGCTTCGACATACGCTTCGATGTTTTCCCACGGCACTTCCGGCTCCAGCATGTGTGTCGGGCAGCAGAGCAGGCCGCCGCGCGGGCCGGCCAACTCCAGGTTGTGGCGTACCACGGCCTTGACTGCTTCAGGACTGGCGAAGGGCATCGTGGTCTGCGTCCCGATCGTGCCGTTGAACGACACCCGGTCGCCGAACTCGCCGAGCACGCGCTGCACATCCATGCACTCCGGCTGTACGGGGTTGAGCACCTCGATCCCGGCCTCGATGAACTCCTCGATCAGCGGCAAGACGTATCCGCAGGTGTGATACTGAACGAGGATATCCGGCTTGGCCGCCTTGGCTGCGTCGATGACCCGCTTCAGCCGCGGCTTGAGCCAGTCGCGGTACATCCCCCGGGACATCATGATCGAGGACTGCATGCCCACGTCGTCGCCTAGCGCCAGAATATCGACCCCCGCTTCGGCATAGCGGGCGGCGCGGAAACAGGCAAGCTCCGTGATCTTGTCCAGCAGGAAGACGGCCTTCTCGTCCCCGGCCGCCATGTCGAGCATCAACAGGTCCATCCGCCGCAGGTACCAGGCCGTCTCCCATATCGTGCATTCCATCCAAACTTGGGCGGCCAAGCCGCGGGACTGAATCTCCGCCACTTCCCGGCGGACGAATGACCAGTCGGCCGCGTGAAAATCGGGCCAGGGATACGCCTGCAACTGCTCCAGGCTGGTCAGCCGCTCCAGCGGATGACGCATCTGGGTCATGTGGTGCGACGCCGCCCCGCCCGGCTCGTGGGCGGTCCCCCAGATGTCCATGCGTGCGCCGGCCGCGATCGGCGGATCATAGTACAAAGCATAATTCCACTGCCGCTCGGGCACAAAGCCGGGGACCTCCGCAATCCAGGGAAAACCGGGATCGGTGATCAGTCGCATGGGGAATTGGAAGTGCTCGCGATAATCCGCGGCGTCCGGGTAACGCTCGTGGAACCGACATTCCAAGGCGGGACACAGCGTGAACTGAACGGGGGCCGCTTCACAGCCTTGCCGCCGGTACAGCCGGAGAAGGTTCTCCCTTGGCAGGTTTCTCATTTCAGCTTGCCCAACATCAATGGCTTTTCTGTGCTGGCAACTGTTTTGTGGTCGCCGCCGGCAATATAACCGGTAAGTTTCTTGTTGTCCATAAGTAGTGAGATATTTCCCCTTTTGACCAGAGCGCAAGCAACTACCATTGGACACTGGACTTATGCCTGCAAAATCCCGGGCGGGTTGGCGGCAGAGCCCCCAAGGCACGCTTCAGTCGGATGAAACTGAAAAGAGAAGCCAATGCTCCAATTCAGCCATTCGATCATCTTCGTCAGCGACATGGATCGGTCAGTCGCCTTCTACCGCGATGTTCTCGGCCTGCCCATCCGATGCGAGTCGCCCGAATGGACCGAGTTCGAGACGCCGGGAAGCACGCTGGCCCTGCACCTGGCCGATGGCCCGGCAACTGCCGCGCAAAACGGGGCTCCAGCGGGCCAGTGCCAGCTTGGCTTCTCGGTCGCGGACATCGACGCCTTTCACCAGCAAGTGATCGGCAAAGGCGTCACCTGCCTGCAACCGCCCGAAGAAGAAGATTTCGGCACACTGGCCGAGTATGCCGACCCTGATGGGCTGCCGTTCTCGGTGGTGGAAGAACCGAAGAAGTCGTGATGGTAGGCGGCACGATTGCGACGGCCTACTTCCCCCTAATCACCAGCACCGGCCCTTCGATGACAACCGGCCGATCCTTGGTCGTGGGGGCCGATGCTTTCGTGTTGGCGGCCATTTCCTGCAAGCTCTGCTGAAGGGCCGCGAGATTGGCGGGACGACGTTCCTGGGTAGTCGAGGAAGTACAACTCATTTGGTGGGGCCTCCGGGTGCGAGTGAGTCAAGACTTTATCGGCTCCGTTCTGGGATGGCTTTCGGTGGGCGGCCCGCCCCGGCAAAGTCTTCCTCGCTTGCCATGTCGACTGCCTGCTTACACCTTTTTCGACGATCTTTGCCAGCGAGTGGATAGAGTTGCACGATTCCCGGAGGAATCGCTGTAGGGAACGCCCTCCGTGGCGTTCCGTTTCGCCGGTATGCCCGGAACGCCACGGAGGGCGTTCCCTACGCTGGAATCACACAATTCTATTTACATAAAGTCTTTGCATGGCGATTCCCTCAAAACACTATCAAAGGAAGGCGAATCGGGTACCAGCCGTCGTCCCCGCGCCCTTTGATCCCCAACCTCACGACGGGGGTAGCGGAAGCGTCCACGATGGCAAGGGAGAGCGTGTATGGCCCGGCGGGCAAATCGGCGGGGACAAAGATGCTTTCCGTAACGTTGTTGATCTCCCCGCGTGGCAAGTCCTGCGGCATCTTGAAAAACTCGGGCGTGAAAAGGTCAATCGAGCCGGGAAGCCAACGATTCACCGTCGTCTTGCCGACGATCACCTTGCGGTAGCCATTGGCGTTGCTGAAGCGATAGGCGACCCGATACGGCTTGTAACAAGGGGCCGACCCCACGTTCTGCCATTTCATGGCGAGCTCGAGCTTGCCGCCCACCAACGCGCGGGCCGAATGCTTCAATTCCTTCAGAACGAGGCGGTAGCCAAGCCGGCGGAGGAATCTTTCCAATTCAGGCCGAACATGGTCCCCTTGTGGCAAGGGGGCCGACTTGTTGTTGATGACCGAGGCATGGCAGGCCAGGGCGTAATTGAAAATGTAGCGCAGCGACCAGCCCTCGTTGACCCACTTCCGCATGTCCCAGCATGTTTCCCAAGCCACGGGCGCCGTCTTCCAGGTGTCTTGGATGTCGCTTTCCTTGATCCATGTCGGGTAGCCCTGCCGCATGTGACACCAATGCCGCGAAAACCCGCCCATGTCGCCAAGACAATCGGCCCGCCACCCAGCGCCGTGGGCGCAGGCATATTGCAGGCACTCGCCGCCACCGATGAGCATCAGTAGCGGGGTCTTCTTGAAGGCGGCGAGGTAGGCATCGACCACCTTCATGCGGTTCTCCAACGTCGGTAGTTTGCACTTTGTCGAACTGCTCAGGTGCCACTCGCCCCACCAGCCGATGGAGCCGAGGTCGATGTGGTCGATGTCGGCGTGGCCGTCGTACTGCTTGCCCAACCGCCGGATGAAGTCCAAATGGGCTTTCAAGACGGCGGGATCGTCCATGTCGGGGATCGGGAAGGGGTTTTGGCCCTCATAGTCGGCTTGAAGTACCTTACCGCCGATTTCTTTCAGCCATTGGGGATGGTAAGGTTGCCCCTTGTCGGTCGAGCAGCACATGACACGGAAGGCCAACTTCTGGCCCGCGTCGTGGGTTTCCTTCAACACCTTGTCGAGAAACGCCGCGTTGAGCTTGCCGGGCTGCGGTTCCAATTCTCCCCAACCCCAGCGGGCGTACTGGATCGTGGAGGGAATCCACTGTGGCAGGCTCTTGTCCTGCTTGCTGGTGCAGTGGAATGTTTCCCAGCCCATGCCAGGGTTGGCGAGGATTTCGTCTGTTTCCTCGGGCGTGACGACCACCGTCTGCTGGCCGAAGACGATTTCGCCGCCCAACAGTGTGCCAATCGCGAAAATCGAAAACACGATTCGACGGATCATGGCGAAGACTCCTGCACCGACTGGTGAACCGCAGATAGTACCGTGAAGATGTCCTTGGCGATAATTGTCGCACCTGCGGTATCGGGGTGCAACTCGCCGGGTGCGACCGAAGGGGACAGTCCCATTTTCGTGGCCTCCTGCCACAAAAATCGGGACAGTCCCCTAAAATCCAATGTGCGCACCTGACAGACACTATCGACAGCGGATAGCCGCCGCTCCCACCGCTTGACATCCCCTCTGTGTGTGGGTAGGCTGGAGAAAAGGTCGTGAGGATGATCGAGACCCGACCGCCCTCACCCCCTGCCCCTCTCCCGCACGCGGGCGAGGGGAGCTTGAAGCCCGGTGAGGTCGATCTCGGAGGCACCCCTTTCCCGCACGCGGGCGAGGGGAGCTACTGCGACCGCCCTTAGCCGGCCCCTTCCCCGCGAGTGGGAGAGGGGAGCCTTGAGAGTCCGTTCCAACGCCACTGCCACACTATCGGTTCGATTCCGCCGCTCCTGAGCCCTCTGTCCCACCATGTCTTGGCCGTTGGCTTCTCACTTCAGCGCGATGTTGCAAAACCCCCGGGTCGCCTTCCGCGATCCCCATTTGCAGCAGAGCAGCGTGGAGAAGAACCAGCAGAACCAGCCGCGCCCGTGGGCCGGCGCCTTCGCCGTCGTCTACAAGGGAATCAGCGGCGACGGCCAGCGACCGTTCGCCCTGCGCGTCTTCACCAGCGAATCGCCCGAACGGCGGGAACGCTATGAGCTCATCAGCGCTTACATGAAGGGCCACAAGCCCCGCTGCCTGGTCGAGTTCGAGTACCGCGACCAGAGCATCCGCTCCGCCGGCGACGGCAAATGGTATCGGTTGATCCTCATGGACTGGGTTCAGCGCGAGACCCTCTTCAAATGGGCCCGGGCGCAGTGTCTGGCGGGCAAGGGCGACTCGATCGGCTTCATCGCCGACCGCTGGCTCGATGCGGTCAAGGAACTGGACGACTGCGGCATCGCCCACGGCGATCTGCAGCACGCCAACATCATGGTTACCGCGGGCGGCGAGCTCAAACTAGTCGACTACGACTGCATGTGCGTGCCGGCGCTGGCTGGCCGCCGCAACTTGGAAGTGGGCGTCGAGCCCTACCAGCATCCGCAGCGCGACGCCAAGACGTTGCTGTCCTTGGACTTGGACCACTTCTCGGCCCTGTTCATCTACGTGGCCTTGCGGGCGCTGTCGATCAACCCGCTGCTGTGGATCAAGTACATCGAGCAATCGGGCTACGACAAGCTGTTGTTTCGCCGCGAGGACTTCCAATCGCCGCTCACGTCGGCCCTCTATCGCGAGCTGGTCCACATGGGCAACTCCGAGATCAAGGAGTTGACCGAGCAGCTTTTCGCCCTCACCCGGGTGCGGATGGACCAGGTGCCGCCGCTCGGTCAATTGGTGAACTCCTACGCGAAAGTGGAGCGATTGCTCACCTCGCAGCAATGGGGCGCCGCGGTGCAGTTGCTCAACCGCCGCGGACATTTTCGCGACGCGCCGGAACATTTGCAGCCGCTCATCCGCGAGGCCTATGAATACGTCTGCCGGCAAGAGGCCTGGGCCACTTTCATCAAGATTCCCGCCGAGATCAGCGAGACGGCGGACCGGCAACTGGTGGAAGCCTGGAACGAAGTGCTGTTTGCCGCTTTTCCGCCCGCGGAACAGGAGCGCATGCGCGTGGCCGAGGCCCGGCACCGCGTGCAGGTCATCGATCGCCTGCACCATCTGGCCCAGCAGGGGACGGGCACCTTGACGCTGGCCGGGGAAAAGCGGCTGCTGGAAACGGCGGCGCAGCTTCCCTTGGGTTATCGCTACGGCCTCCGCGAGCGCGTGGAACGGGCGCACAAGTGCATCATCGCCTTGGGCCGCTTGGAACGCGCGATCCACGATCCCGTCAGCGAAGAGGCGATCGTGGCCGCTTGGGCAGCCGTCCAGGCCGCGCGGTGCGAGCGCCTGGTCGGTCCCGTTTGGAACGCCCGAGTAGCTATGGCCCAGCAGCGCGTGCCGCTGTTGGAGATGCTGGCGGAAATCACCGACGACCTGCCGCCGGAACAGCGCGACGCCAAGTTGTTGGCCGCCTGGCAGGAAGAGTTGTTGGCCGACTGCCAGCAAGCCGAGCCCTGGCGGGCCGCATATCAGCAGGCCGTCGCGCGGCGGGAAGTCTTGCGGCAGCTTCGCGAGGCAGTGGCCGGCCGCGACGAAGCGGCCATCGTGCAATGGACGCGACAGACGTGCCTGGCCGGTTATCCGCTGCCGGCGGCCTGGGCCGAGCCGATCAAGACGGCCCGCCGCCGTGCCCGCCGCACCGAGGCCTTGCTGGCGGCCTTGGAACAGTTCCAGCAGCAACAACAGGCGGCCGCTGGTGGTGCAGGCGTCTCGCCTGCGGACACAGCCGAGACGGCTGCACCACAAGAGCCCGCGGCGGTACCCCAAGAGCGCGGCGCCGGCGCCGGACCGGCACTTCACGAGCTGTTCGACGTGGCCCTGGTGCGCCGTGCCGGCGAACGATTCGCACCCTACGAGACGCTGCTGGCCCAGTGGGTCCGCGCCGAAGTGTTGCCGCTGGAGAAGTTGGGGCTTCAGGCGGTTGAGGAGGGCCTGGTCGCCGTTAACGAGGCCGAAGGGAATTGCCGCGTGCAATGGATCTGGCCGGCGGCACGGCTGGCCGACCGCTGCGTGCTGGCCGTCTGTCCGGCCGAGCCGGCTGCGGCCGACGATCCGCAAGCGGTCACCGCCCACCTGCGCGTGGCGATCGGGCGGCAAGAGTGGGACCAGGGCGGCGGCAGCCGGCTGATCGCGACCGAAAAGGAGTGGGAGGGGGCCTGCGTGGTCGTGTGGGCGATCGTCGATCTGGGGTTCCAGACCTTTTTCAGCCCGCCGCTGCTGTTGGGACACCTGAAATCACGTTCCCGTTGGACATGGAAAGGACTGCGTGTGTTTTCGTCGCGACAGGCGGAGCACGAAGCGGAGGGGCAGCCCGAGCCCTCGCCGTGACGTTGAAGACCTTGCTTTTTTACCCGCAGTAATAAATATTGATGGCTGAGCGCAGCGCTCGCTAAGGAAACCAACATGTTGCGACCACCCTATTCGCAAGAGATCAGCCGGCAGAACAAGGCCTGTTTCCTCTTCCTCTTGGACCAGTCGTTCTCGATGGAAGAGCCGCTGGGCAACTCGCCCAATCGCAAGTGCGACGAACTGGTGGCCGCCATCAACGGCTGGCTGCAAAACATGGCGATCCGCGCCAGCGGCGACGAGGGCATCAAGGACTGGATGGACATCGGCGTCTTCGGCTACCGCACCGATCAGAGCGCCACGCCGGTGATCGAGTCGGCCTTGCAGGGCGCGCTGGCCGGGCGGATGCTGGTCTCGATCCACGAGATCGGGGCCGCTCCCGCGCGCATCGACACCCGCGCCCAATATCTCCCCGACGAAGAGACGGGCGAAATGATCCAGGTCCCCTGCGAAGTGCCGGTGTGGGTCGATCCGCGGGCGGAAGGCGGCACGCCCATGTGTCACATGCTCTACCACGCGCATCAGATCCTCTCGGAGTGGATCAGCCAGCACCCGCGCAGTTTTCCGCCCATCGTGGTTCACATTACCGATGGTGAGTCGCAGGACGGCAATCCCATCCCTTATGCGGACGCGGTCAAGTGCCTGGCCACCGAGGACGGCAACGTGCTGCTGTTCAACTGTCATCTGTCCATGACGGCGGCCGACCCG
>CAYYBU010000112.1:0-7440 GCA_964469945.1 uncultured Planctomycetaceae bacterium | reverse complement strand
CGCGGCTATTGGTGAGCAAGATCGCCCGCTTCGACGACATCAAGCAGCGTTACGACCACGTGGCCGCGATGCGAAGCGAGTCGCAACGGACGGACCATCAATTGGCGCAATTGAGTCCGCGGCCGCAGGGGGTCTCATCGCAGTACGACAGCGACGCGCGTTACGACGGCGTGGGCAAGCTCTCTCGGGTCAACTCGCCCAGCGACGGCGCGCCGCAGTATGCGCTGTTGGACGACAGCGGCCGGGTGCGTTACTACGTGACGCCGGCGCCGGGGGTGAACTTGCGTTATTACCTGGGCCGGCAAGTGGGCATCAACGGCACGCGCGGTTACGTCCCCGAGCAGCAGACCAGTCATCTGATGGCCCAACACGTCAGCGTGCTCGACGGCGGAACGCTACGCTAAGGGTATGTCTCCCCTCGCCCGCCTGTCGCTAGCGACAGGCAGGAGAGGGGCCCGGGGTGAGGGCGTCATGGCTCCGTCAGGCTTCCAGGGTGGAGCGAGTGCTCGAATCTCTGGAAACCCGCGCCGGTCTTTGGCAGACCATCAGCGCAGCGCTTCGCATTCCGCCACTTTGCGGTTGTTGAAATCCGCCGTGATCAACCCCTCCTCGAAGAGGCGCTTGATCTCTCGTACCCGGCCGGCAATTTGTTGCGGGGTGAACTTCGGTTTCCCGGTGGCCGTGGACGCCGCCTTCGTTTTCGGCTCGACACTGGGCGGCGCTGGCGTGCGACTAACGCCCGTGGGGAGAGGCTCGACGGGGGGCGTGAAGACCAGGGCCTTCATTTCCTCGGCGGGCACGAGATGCCGCCACAGGAATGCCTGCATGCGGTCTTCCGCCGCCACGGCCTCGTGAACCACCTCCCGCCCCGCGATCCGCGCCCGGCCTTCGACAACGAGTCGGACCGGCTGCTTCGTATCGCGGAGGTTTGTTTTCACGGTGAGCCAAGTGGTCGTCTGCTCCGGCGGCAATGCGACGGGAAACGACGAGAACCCGGCGGGTGGATCTTTCAAGCCGAGCTTGATCGGCCCGTCGAAACCGTCTTTACGGATGGCATGAACGGTGATCGGGCCGCTGCTCTTGCCGCGCAAGGCGATGCTCGAGGGGACGGCGTACAAGGCGAAATCGGGGCGCGGCGCGCTGAGCCGCAAACGATAGCCGTAGGCTTCGCCGCCGTGACGCGCGGTATCGCCCAGCGACACGTAGTAGGTGCCATCGGCGGGCAGCTTGGCCGTGAGATACGAATCGGCCTGATGCGTGTTGATCCCGGAGCCCAGGTCTTCATGATCGTCGTTCATCGCCAACAGTTTGCCCGCCGCATCGGTGAGCCGCAGTTGCGAATCCAACGGGGAATCGAGCCGCCGCGCCGTCACTTCCGCGACGATCGTCGCGCCGCCGCGGCCCGTGAATTGAAACACGTCCCAGTCGTCCGGCCGGTCGATGCGGCCGTTGATGATGATCGGCAGTTTCACCTTCTGGGCATGTGCTGGGTCGTCGTTGGGCTCCTTCTCGAAGCATTCCGGCAGCGTGTCCAGGACGAACGGCAAGACGTTGGCCACGAAGCCCTCCCGGCACGCGGCGACCGGATGCAGGCCGGGTGCAGCGTCGGCAGCCGGCGGCGTCAGCTTGGCGCCGCGAAGGTTCCAACCCTTCATCTCGATTTTCACCGCCTCGCCGGCGCGGCTGCCCAAGGGGAAGATGCTGGTCACGAACGGCAGTTCGCCCAGGGTGACGCGATAGACGAAATCCTCGCGACCGCGGTAAATGGCGTCGGTGATCGTGCAGGCATATTCGCCATCCTTGGGCACCTCGTACAGAATCACCGGATCGGGCTTGAAACGGTAGCCGTCGCTGTAGGCCACTTCCTTTCCCGCGGCGTCGTAAAGGGCCATCACGGGCTGAAACCAGCCGGGAACGGCGTCGGCGATAAACGGAATCAACTCCCGCGCCTGGGCCGCGATCACCAGCCGCTGCCCCCGGTGGGCCTGGAAACGATAACGGTTGATTTCGCCGGACGCGATCTGGCCGTTGACGATGCAGGGTAGACTGATGCGCTGCTCGACCTCGTCTTCCGGCCGCTTGCGCAGGGCGGTTTCCTCCTTGCCGAGCACCTGGAGCGTGGCGCTGAGCATCGGCTTCCGCGAGACTTCCGCGAGTTGGCCGACGTAGAAAGCCAGCGGGTTCGACACGCCGCGAGGCGTGGCCAGGACCAGTTCCCGCCGGCCCGGCTTGGCGTCGCGGGCGAGGGTGACCTCGACCAGGACCACGCTGGAAAGCGAGGCGGCGGCCGGCGTGGCCACGAATTCGGCCAAACGCCGTTCGATCCTTTCCGCCAGCTTCCGCTTGGCCTCGTCGTGAGCCGCCGCGGGTTTCTTCAACTCGGCAAGTTGTTCCTTCAGCAGCGCGGTCTCCTGGTTGTTCAGTCGCCGGCAGTATTCGACGACCTTGGCGGAAACGCCCAGGCCAGAGACCATCGCCTCGTTGACACCGTCAAGATTCTGTCCGCCCAGGCGGATCGGCACGGTCGTGCCCTGTTGGCCGCCGGCGGGATAGACGAACCCGAGATACGGCCTGGGCTGGGCCGGCGCGGCAACCGCCGTCGCCAACAAAGCGGCCAAGGCCAGGAGGACAAGTTGTAGAGTTTTCATAACTACATGATCTCGCTCAGCAGCCCGGCCGACTTCACGCCCTCCGCGGGCGCCGGCAGCACGTGGGCCTCGAAACCCATGGGATGGGGCAACCGGGCGTCGGTGTCGATGCCGGCCAATTGATAGATACTGCCCAGCAGGTCCACCGGATAGACGGGCCGCTCCTTGACCTCTTCGCCTTTGGCGTCCGAAGAGCCGACAACGTGGCCCCCCTTGAAACCGCCGCCGGCGACCAGCACGCTGAAGACGTTGCCATGATGATTGCGGCCGCCATTCCAGGGCGGCTGCCAGTCCACCTTGGGGCTGCGGCCGAACTCGCCGCAACACCAGACCAGCGTGCTCTCCAGCAGACCGCGCGCTTTCAGGTCCGCCAGCAGCATCGCCAGGCCCTGGTCGAGCTGCGGACATTGCCGGCGCATGGTGGAAAAATGGTTGCTGTGGGTGTCCCAGCCGCCGGGGTAATTGATCACGACGTAGGGCACGCCCGTTTCGACCAGCCGCCGCGCCACCAGGCAGTCCTGGCCGAAGGTGTGGCGACCGTAGGCGTCGCGCAATTCCGCCTTCTCCTTGGCCAGATCGAAGACGTCCTTGCCTTCGCCCAGGATTAGCGCATAGGCCGCTTTCTTGGCCTCCGCGGCCGCCGCCAACTGAGGACTGGCGACCATCGCCCGGCCCAGGGTGTCCATCTTGTCCAACAGCGTGCGGCGGGCCTTTTGCTGCTGGTCGGTGATGCCGCGGGCGACGATGCCTTCCACCTCGAAGCGGAAGGCGTTGGGGTCGCCGCCGGTGGCGAACGGCTTGTACTTCGGCCCCAGGAAACCCTCTTCGGAAAAACGCCCCTGCGCCCGCGTCAGCACCACGTAGGGCGGAATCAGTCCCTTGTAGCCCGGACCCTTGAACAGCGCGAACACGGCCCCAATGCTGGGATAAGACAGCCGCTCGCCGGGCGCGTGGCCAGTCTGCATCAGGTAGGCCGCCGTTTCGTGGCCGTTGTTGCGGTGGGTCATGCTGCGGATGAGGGAGTACTTGTCGGCCTGCTTCGCCAGCAGGGGAAACAGTTCGCCCAGTTGGATGCCGGCGACGTTGGAGGGGACGACCTTCATGAAGTCGCCCATGTAGTCGCGGCCCGATTCCGGTTTCGGGTCCCACGTGTCGTTGTGCGACATGCCGCCCCACAAGAAGATCTGGATCACCGACTTGGCCTTGACTTTGGCGGGCGTTTTGCCCGCTGCCGCCAGCGCCGGGACCGCGCCGCCCAGGCATTCGGCCAACATCAATCCGCTGATGCCATCGAGGCCCCGGCGCAGCGCCTTGCGCCGGGAGATCCCCGCGGCCTTGTGGCTACGATGGTTCGTGCTCATGGTTTCGGCTCCTTCGGTTGTATCCGGCACACTCCGTGTGCCGCTGGTCCGGCGGCACACGGAGTGTGCCGGATACATTGACCTCAATGACGATAAAGAAACTCGCTACTATTGATCAACGCCCAGGCGATGTCCAACCAGTCGTTGCGCCTTTTGATGGCACTCCACTTGTCGGGCTTGCCAGCGCCGGCCGGCTTATTCGCGGCGCCAGGCTTTTTTGCCGCCCCCGGTTTATTCGCCGCCGCAGGCTTGTTGGCCGCCGCAGGCTTGCCCGGCTTCCCCGTAGATGCCGGCTTGCCTGGAGCCGCCAGCTTACCGGCGCCGGCCGGCTTGCCATACTCCAGCGCCGTCTTCACTTCGTCGGCCGTCGGCGGGCGGGAAAGAATCGTTAGGTAAAGTTCCTCCACGATCGCTTCCGGCTTGCGGCCCGACTCGAGGATCGCCTTGAGCTTGGGGCCTTGTTCCAGCTTGCCGCGGATGTGGCTCGAATTCAGCATGTGCAACCACTGGGCGGGAACCGGCTTGTTGTTGCGCTCGCTTTCCATGCCGGTCGCCCGCGCCGGACGGCCGAAGAGCGTCAGGAAGGGACTGGTAATGCTGCCGTCCGCCAGGGCAATGGCCGGCTTGTCGCGGGGAATATAGGTAAATGGCTCCGGGATGGGGCTCGTATACAGGTCCGACTCGCCGGTGATCTGGTTGACGGCGTCGATCAACACCTCCGCATCCAGGCGGCGTAACGCGTAACTGGCGAAATTGGCCTCGGCCTGCGGATTGTCGAACCGCGGCATGGAGGAGAACTGGTACGTGCTGGAGTTCAGAATCAAGCGGTAGAGGTGCTTCAGATCGTAGTGGCTGGCGACCAGTTCCTTCTCCAGATAGGCTAGCAGTTCCGGATTGCTCGGCGGATTGTCGGGCCGAATGTCGTCCGCCTCGTGGATGATGCCGCGGCCCAACAGCCATGCCCAAACGCGGTTCACGATGTTGCGGGCGAACCAGGGATTTTGCGGCGCGATCAGCCAATCGGCAAAAACCTCGCGCGGGTCGCGGTTCGGCGGCAATTGAATCTTGCTCCCGTCCGGAAAGATGGCCGTGACCGGGCCTTTCGGGCCAGCCTTAGGCACGTCGGCCGGGGAAGCACTGGCCGAGCCAGTGGCACTCGGCGACGTGCTCTTGGTCGGCTTGCCAGCCGCGCCAGGCGCGCCGAGCGAGTCGCGTCCCGGGGCACTATTGCCGGCCACGTGGCTGGAATCGAGCGGATCCCAGAACACGTGCTCCTCTTTCCACTCGCTGGTGGGTTTGTAGCCGATCTGCGAGAAGAAGACGGCCATGCCCGCCAGGCGGTCTTTCGGCCACGACTCGGCCCGCGACCCCATCAGCGTCAAGGCCACGGTGCCGGCGATGCCCTCGGCGGTGCGGGTCTGCACGGCACGATAGAAGTTGACCTGGCCGACGTGGAAATTGCTGCCGTTGGAGGTGAGCAACTCGCGGACGAATTGGTCGTAGGGCTTGTTTTGGGCGATCGACGCGCGGACCCAACGGTGGTAGGTCTGCGCCGCCTTGGGCCAGAGGTTGACGGGGAATTCCGCCTTGATGCGCAGAATGTCGCCCCATTTCATGGCCCAATAATCGGCGAATTCCTCGCGCTCCAGCAGGCGATCAATCAACAGCCGCCGCTTGTTCTTCGTGTCGGAGTCGGCGATGAACTCGCGAGCCTCTTTCGCCGTGGGCAGCGTGCCGATCACATCGAGATAGACGCGGCGGACAAAAACCGCATCGGAGCAGAGGACCGGCCGAATGCCCAGCGCCGACAGCTTGGCAAAGACGATTTCGTCCAGCTTGCCCGCCGCCGTCGGCCGAACAGGGCTCTCAAACGGGTTCGCCGCCGTCTCCGCAGTCACCGCTTGGCACGTCGCCAACAGGAAGACGACCGCGGAAACCAAGGAGGTCTTCATCGTGCCCTCCGATAATACTCATGAGTGGGACTGGCCAAGCCTGGAGAATGATAGCAGGCTCTGATGCCACGACAACCCCTCTAGTTGAACCCCGCGGCCATGGATTCGGACCGCGGTTGCGCGGCGGATTCGTGTCGCGGGGGGGAGCCCTCGCCCACGAGCCGCTGTACGGCCTCGGCCGAGAGTTGTTGCGGTGGCTGAAACTTTTCCGCCGCGGCATACTGCAACAAGCTGTCGAGCAGTTGCCGCGCCTCGGGCTGGTCCGCCATCTTGCTCAGATCGCAGGCACAAACCAGCAGCCTCCCTGGCCCCACGCGGGCCTCGAAGATCAGCCCGAGCTTGTGGTTGCGGCCGAGGTTGTCGATCACCTGCACGATGGGCCGGTAATCGGCCGGCGCGTCGTCCAGGATCACGGGGCGAGCGGCGCAGGCGATGCGGGCCCATTGCCAGTTGCTGTGAAACTCCGTGGGGAAGTCGGCCAGGGCCGCATGGCGCGGATCGCACAGCAGGCCCATGGTTCCCGGCTTGTTGTGAAACATGGGCCAGCACCAGAAGTCGGTGGCGAAGCCGCCTTCCACCGTGCCCGGCCCCTGGCCATGGAGCAGCAACACGACGCGGCCGCCGGCGGCCAGCACGGCGCGCGTCTTGACGTCCCAGGCATGGGACACGACCACGTTTTTGGGCAACGTCGGCGCCGGGGCCGCCGGATAGACCCACAGGTTATAGTGGTTGACCGCGGGCGATTGCTTCGACCGCGGAATCGACAGCGCGAGCGTCAGCTTGTCGGGCCGCTTTACCGCAGGCAGCGCGATGCGCAGCGTGCCGAGCGCGGAGACGGCGCCCTGCGGGATGTCGGCAACGGGCAGTTCTCCGGAAGCCAGCACGTGCCCCTGGGAGTCGCTGAGCGACCACTGCGGCGTGGTGCAAGGCATGGCGTCGCGGCCATAATGGGCCACCTCCGCCGCGGCGGTGAAGGTCTCGCCGGCCGTCCACGTGTACTTGCCGAAACGCACCAGCGGCACGGTTTCCGAACAGAACTCCCGCCAGGCAGGCGGCCCAACGAGCCCCTTCGACTCCATGAAGGCATTCAGGATGCCGACCAGCGCCGTGCCCTGGCCGGGGAAATCCTGCAGGTCGAGCAGTTGAAAACCGCCGAAGCCGGGCGTGCGCAGGGCCGCCTCGATTTCTTCTCGATAACAGAGCACGGCCAGCGCGCCGGAGGCCTGCACGAAGCGATCGGCCTGGTCGAGCATGCCCCGCGCCCGGAGTTTGTCGCGGACGATTTCCAGGTTGCGGGCCCGCAGAACGCCGGTGTAGCGGTCGATCTCGCGGAAATCGGGATAAACCGCATACTGGCCGACCTCGTGTCCGATCACCGGGACGGGGATGCCGGCGATGGCCTTGCGGTAATCGACCCGCGTGGAAAACGGCGGCACCTGGACGTGGCCCCGCGGGGCGTCGGCATCGGCGAACGAGCCG
>CAYYBU010000111.1:0-7457 GCA_964469945.1 uncultured Planctomycetaceae bacterium | reverse complement strand
AGCGGCGACGCCAACGTGCGTCGCGTCCGCGAGGAGTTGGCCTGCCGGCTCTACACCGGCTTTCAGAACGGCGCCACCACGGATTGGCCGTGGCCCGAGCCCTTGTTGACCTATGCCAACGCCAAGTTGCCGCACGCCCTGTTGTTGGCCGGTCAATGGATGCAGCGCGGCGACATGATTGAAATGGGCCTGCGCGCGTTGGACTGGTTGGTGCGGGCGCAGACCGGCCTGCACGGCGAGTTCGCGCCGGTGGGCAATCACCTCTGGTATCCGCGCGGCGGCGAAAAAGCGCGTTTCGATCAGCAGCCCATCGAGGCGCAAACCATGCTGGAGGCCTGCCTGCAAGCCCGCAACCTCACCGGCGACGATCGCTGGGCCGTCGAAGCCCGCCGCTCGTTCAACTGGTTCCTGGGCAAGAACGAGCTGGGCCAAGCGCTCTACGACTACCAGACGGGCGGCTGCCGCGACGGCCTGACGGCCGATGGTCCCAATCAGAACGAGGGCGCCGAATCGACATTGGCCTGGCTGGTCTCGCTGTTGGCCATCAAGTCGCTGAAGCCGATCCAGGAAGAGCTCGACCTGAAAGAGCCCTTGCCGCAGCCGGTGCGCGTGTAGTTAGGCCCCGCGTGAACGTCCAAGGCGACCCAGGCGGCAAGGTTTGCGCAAGCGGCCACGGCACTTTCGCCAATCTCGCTAGGACTGGACCGCCGTAGCGGCCGCACGGGCAAGTTCCCCACGGTTGACTGAAAATCATCCGGGCCGACCCCCGATAGATGCAAGAGGCAGGGCCATCTCGCGGAACGTGCGCCCCTGCGATCGCGAAGGGCCCGCGAAAGAACAGGTGGAGCCATCATGGACCAGCGCGTGAAGATTGCCGCAGCCGGCGTACTGCTGGTGGGAATCGTCATCGCGCTGCTGTTTCTTCGCGACCCGCCGCCGCTCACTCCACCCGTGCCGGGAACCAGCGAGCACCTGTTGCTTGGCAAGCGTGCCGAGCCCCACGCGGCCGCACAACGGGCCGTCCCGCAGCCATACGGCCGTTGCGATGCCGGGCAGGCCGCGCCGGTCGGATCGCAGGAGGCGGCTCGGCCGGTCACCGTCCTCACCCCCATGGACAGCAGCCAGCCGCCGCCGGACCTCGGCCGGTCGTATCCCAACAACAGCGTCCCGGGCAACTCGCGATGGGGCATCTCGATGCGGCAGATGTTGCCCGAGGCCACGCGACCCGAGCCGGCGCCGCAGACACACAAGATCGTCGACGGCGATACGCTGACCACCTTGGCTGAGCACTACTTGGACTCGAAGGATGCTGCGATGGCGATCTTCGAGGCCAACCGCGACGTATTGAGCAGTCCGCAGATATTACCCATCGGCGCCGAGTTGAAGATCCCGTCGCGAGGCGCCACTGGCTCTGCCGGTACTTTTGGCAGTAGGAAGGCAGTGGCAAAGACAGTGGCAAAGACAGTGGCAGAGCCAGTGGCCCCCCACCCGGTCGAGAAAGTCCCGCTGGCGCCGATCCCGTAGCTATTCGCCCTTTTCCGGCACGTAGGCATCCTTACGCAGTTTGGACCAAGTATACGTCTTGGCCTCCTCGCTCTTGATCAACCGGTACAAGATGAACTGCTCGATGAGCGCGGGAACGTTGAGCGATTTCTCCTCGAGGATTTTGACGCCCTGAAGGTTGGTATCCAACGGGCGGAAAAACAGGTTTTTCTTCTCTTTGTTTTCTGCATCGGGCTCGGGATGAAACGGCTGCAGCATAGTATTGATGACCTTGGCGTCTTTCTTGGCTGCGGCGCCGTTCTGTCCGAACAAGATCAGGAAGGATATCTTGCTGCGCACCTCGGGATGCTTCAAGGCCGTCGCAACCCGCAGGCCGTGCGAAGACGCTTCAGGCGAAATCAGCACCAGCGCCTTGGTGAAATGGCCCATCTGGTAACTGCCGACGCGGTCGCGGCTCCAATCCTCGCGGGCGAATTCCAGCGCCAGGGCTGCCCCCACGTCGGCGCCCACGATACATAGCTTGTTCAAGTTCAGCCGCGGCTTCTTGTTCTCCTTGGTGTAACCATTATTTTCCTCGCGCAGATAATCCATGATCGCGTCCAGATCGTAGGGAACCATCAAGAGGAAATCCTTGGCACGCAGTTTGTCCACCGTGATGGTCTTGTCATTCTGGAAACTGGTGCTCTCGCCATGGCCGCGAAGGTCGGGCACGATCACGGCGCAGCCCAGCCTCGCTTGCAGATAGGGAGCCACCTCGGCATAGTCCTTGCGGCTCCCCTTGAAGCCGTGCAGCAGGATGACGGGCACGGAATTCTTGCCCCTGGTGCCCGGATAGAAGGTGGCCGCCAGTTTCAGGCCATCCTTGGTGGGCAGGGAGAGTTCCTCTGGCGGCGGAATCTCGTCGGCGTCGCCCGTGTCGGCCGCCTTGGCAACCTTCCGCACTTCATCTTGGGCCAGGAGCGTCAACGGCGCCAGCAACAACGCTAGGATTGCGGCCAAACCGGCCCCCCGAGAGCACCAACCGCTTTGCCACCACCGCCGAACCACAACGCTATCGTGCTGTGCCCGCATGACCCATGAACCTCGCTAGGAGAAACGTGCCGCGGCGGAAAGACGCCTTCCCGGCCGATTTCTCCATGGTAAATGGTCCGCGGCGGCGCGTCAATTGCTCAGTTCAGCCCGGCGGCGGCATCCTGGGCCACGTCGGCGTGCTCGTCGTGGGAGTAGAAGTGCCGGGCGATCAGGTCCGCCACCACGCTGGTGAAGTCGCGGCCGAAATCGGCTTCGGATTTATCGGAGATGGGAATGCCGATATTCGGGGGGTAGAGAATCTGCGGCAATTCCTTCTCGTACACCACCTTGTTGTCATCCTTCAGGTCGTAGACCTTGATCGAGGCCGTCGCCTTGCCTTGATAGAGCGTGGGGCCCTGATAGGTGCTGAACGAGGTCAGATCGACGCCCACGACCATGTCGGCCTTCATGGCCTTGCCGACCTCGGGATATTCGTTCCACTGATTCTCGTCGGTCCATTCCGCCACTTTCTGCTGCTCGACCACCGTGATCTTGGAGACATTTTGTTTCAGCAATACCGAGATCTGGGAACTGAGTTGCTTGCCGACCTTGTAATACGTCACCGAGGACATCGGGCGGCAGACCACGACCACCTTCTTGCCCTTCAGGCCGGGATAGTCGGCGCCCACATCGGTGCCTTGGTAGAGATACGCGATCGTCATGGCCAGTTCGGTACAGCCTCCCGTCAGCAGCATCGCCGTCGCCAGCACGGCCGTCAGGCATCCATACCACCAAGAGCGACGCAGCATCGCAAATCCTCCTTGACAGCAGCCGACCGTAGCGATAAGCCGATGGTCAGCCGCAGGCAATCACAAGCGGAAGCGTTCGGAAAAACAGGGCGGTTCGAGAAAAGCCTATTTCTGCCACCCAACTCCATGAAAAGCGCGGGAAGGATAATCGGAACGCCGCCGCCGTGCAAGAGCGATTTTGGGGGAAATTGGGAAACGCGGGCGTTTGCTTCAAGTCCCCCTCTCCCGCCTATCGCTGCGACAGGCCGGGAGAGGGTCGGGGTGAGCGTCAACCGTGTGGCCGAGGGGGACAGTCCCATTTTCGTGGCCTCCTGCCACAAAAATCGGGCCACAAAAATCGGGACAGTCCCCAATACCAGCCCTACGGGCCCGTTTTCGCCGTTCCACAGGCGATTATCCCAGGTCCACGCTCAGGACTGAACGGCCTTGACGACTTCCTCGGTCAGTTGGGGCCTTGTCTTGCGTTGGTGTTCCATTTCCAAAACACTGTTAATGACCTCAACTTCTTCACTTTCCCGGAGGACATCCTCCTTGATCATATCGTTTTCCCACAACCAGCCTGCAACCTCACACCAGGACCACAGCGTGGACCCGTCGCAGATTTCGCACACCGGCGCGGGAAACCCGCCCGGCCCGCGGCTTCCGTTGATGTACTGATGCACAAGCTGGCGGCTTCGTCCCAATCTGCGCGCGATGTCGGCCTGCGTAACCAAATTGCAGTAGTCCACCCGCAACACGTCGGCGCCGATATTCGCGTCGCGCACGTTCTGGATGGCCGTCAGGATGGCATCCTTGATCGAGGCGCCAAGCCGGGAAAATGTCAGGTACACGCGACCCGATCGCACGCTTAGCGTGGCGTCGTCGCATCCAGCCTCGAATAGGGCATCCTCAACGTCGCTCGTCAACGTGCTGATGCCGCTGAGAACCAGAACGAAATCGTGCTCGGTTTCACCGGTGTGCGGGTCCATGTGCTATATGCCTTGCTATTGTTATTGTTGGAAGTCGCCCTCATCGCCGGCGGCCCACAGCCCGCTGAAGATCCACGAAACCGGAGGGCGTCCCTCTACCGCCCCTTGGCGGCCAGCGCCGCCAGCCGTGCCGCAGCGGCTTCATCGACGCAGATTCGCCGAATGCCCTGGGCCCGGCCGGTCTGCGGGTCGAACTCGACCACGCTGCCGTAGATACGCACGTCCTCGCTGGCCACGTCGAAATGCGTGGGCCGGAAGGTCCGCGTGGTCTCCATCACACGATCGATGCGGCGGCCGAGAATGCTCTCCATGGGGCCGGTCATGCCGACGTCGCATTGAAAAGCCGTGCCACCGGGCAAAATACGCTCGTCGGCGGTGGGCACGTGTGTATGCGTCCCCAACAGGGCAGTCACGCGGCCGTCGAGATGCCGCCCCATGAGTTGCTTGTCGCTGGTGGCCTCGGCATGGAAGTCGACCAGCACGACGCGGACATCCGCGGGGATCGTGCCTAGCACGCGGTTGGCGGCATGGAAGGGGCAATCGACCGGTGGCATGAAAACGCGCCCCTGCAGGGTGAAGATCGCCACCCGCACCTGGTTGACCGTCCGCAGGATGGCCAATTCGTGGCCCGGCGCCTCGTGCGGATAATTGGCCGGTCGGACGATACGCCGCTCGGTTTGCAGGATGGGGAAGATCTCCCGCCGCTTGTAGACGTGGTCGCCCATGGTGATGCCGTCGATGCCGGCGGCGATCAACTCGCGGTAGATGTCGGGGGTGAGCCCCGAGCCGCCGGCGGCGTTCTCCGCATTGGCCACCACCAGATCGAGCTGCTCTTCCATGCGCAGGCCGCGGATGGCCTGAATGCAAATGTCGCGTCCCGGCTTGCCGACAATATCGCCGATCATCAAGAGTCGCATCATCGAATTCTTAGGGCTTAGGGCTTGGGACTTGGGTTTTGGGACTTGGGTTTTAGGACTTGGGTTTTGGGTTTTGGGTCTTGGGGCTCTGTCGGAGCTTGGGGTCCTATAACCAAGACCCAAGTCCTAAGTCCTAAGACCCAAGTCCTAAAACCCAAGTCCTAAGACCCAAGTCCCAAGACCGAATTCCGCGCTACCGCGCCATCTCCACGTGGCGCGTCTCCCGCAGCACGGTCACCTTGATCTCGCCCGGATAGGTAAGCTGCTGCTCGAAGGCCTTGGCGATGTCGTGGCAGATCTTGGCCGCCGTCTCGTCGGTGGTCTCCTTGGAACTGACCATCACGCGGAGCTCGCGGCCGGCCTGAATGGCGAAAGCCTGCTCGACGCCGGGAAAACCGCCGGCGATGGACTCCAATTCTTCCATGCGTTTGACGTAGCGTTCCAGCGTTTCGCGACGGGCCCCAGGCCGCGAGGCACTGCAGGCGTCGGCCGCCGACACCAGCACGGTATAGGGGTTGTCCAGACGCAGATCGTCGTGGTGCCCACAGGCGGCGTGGACGACTTCCGGCCGCTCGCCGTAACGTCTCAACAGGTCGGCGCCGATCTTGGGGTGGCCCCCTTCCGTCTCGTGATCGGCCGCCTTGCCGATGTCGTGCAACAGCCCGCAACGGCGGGCCAGCTCGCTGTTGAGTCCGATCTCGTCGGCCAACATGCCGGCGATGAACGCCACTTCGATGCAATGGCGGAGCACGTTCTGGCTGTAGCTGGTGCGGAAGTGCAAACGGCCCAGCAGGTTCACGATCCGTTCGTGGACGCCGTGGATATCGACCTCCTGGCAGGCCTCTTCACCGAGCTTTTGCACGTGGCGTTCCAATTCCTGCTGCGTGGCGACAACGATTTCCTCGATGCGGGTGGGATGGATGCGGCCGTCGGTAATGAGCTTGTTCAGCGCGATCCGCGCCACTTCGCGGCGAATCATGTCGAACGCGCTGACGATCACCACGCCCGGCGTATCGTCGATGATGACGTCGACGCCGGTGGCCTTCTCGAAGGCGCGAATGTTGCGTCCTTCGCGGCCGATGATGCGGCCCTTCATCTCGTCGTTGGGAATGCCCACCGTGCTGGTGGTGGTCTCGCCCGTGTGGGCGGCAGCGTAACGCTGCAGGCAAGTGAGCAGGACTTCTCGCGACTTCTGCTCGCAAGTCTCGGCGATCTTCCGCTCGTGGCGCATGATCACCCCGCCGGTCTCCTGCTGCAGTTGCGCATCGAGGTTTTCCAGCAGCCGCCGAGTGGCCTCCTCGCGGCTCAACCCGCTCAACTCGTGGAGCGTCTGCCGCTGCAGGTCGAGGAGCTTGGAAAGCTCGTCCTTGCGGCGATTGGCATCCTGGATTTTCTCGGTCAGCTTGCGTTGCGTCCCCTCGACAATCTTCTCTTGCTTGCGAAGTTGCTCGGCCTGTTCTTCGAGGGCATCCTGACGTTTGTCCAGTAGGCGTTCGCGCTCGTGAAGCTCGCCGCGAAGCTTGCGCAATTCCTTTTCGCTTTCCCCCTGCGCCTGGATGGTTGCTTCCTTGATCTCCAACTCAGCTTCGCGGCGGCGGTTCTCCACCTCTTGCTGGGCGCGGCGGACGATGTCCTTGGCTTCCGATTCCGCATCTTTGCGTCGCAGGTGGTCCAACATGCGGACCAACGTGAAAGTCAGGCCGGCGGCCAGCACCGCGACGAAGATAACCGTAAATATTTCTCCCGGTATCCCCACAATGTTTTTCCTCTTGAGATCCCGCTAATGGCGAACCTTGCCCCCAAACACGGGAACGAAGCGGCGGCGCACCAGCGTCCTGGACACCCCCCCAAGGGGCCAGCCAGACGCGCGGGTCTCGAGAGGTTCTTAGCGATAGAAGGGGAGCCGACATGCCACCGACAGCAGTATGCCTGGCGGGACCAGCCCGCCTGATACCACCCCGGATTGATAACACGCCACCGGCATGCCCGCAGTCAATCTACCCGGCGGAGCGCCGAGTCTTTTCGATACCGGGCCAACCCTCATCCAACCGGGAATCGCTACGATGCCGCGCTGCGGCGCCTTCCCCAGTTGGGGTACCGGCGCCAGTTGCAATACCGGCCCAAGCAGGCCGGCAAAGGTCCAAATGGTCTGCCTGGGCCAAGCGGTTTGTTCTCCGCCGGTCAAAAAGCCGTGCAGCCAGTGAATTAGGACCCACACCCCATGCATCATCAACTCGACTCACAAATCC
>CAYYBU010000110.1:0-7458 GCA_964469945.1 uncultured Planctomycetaceae bacterium | reverse complement strand
GTTTTGTAAACCGAAGCGACCGGTGACTGCACCCCGTATGATGGCTATGGTTGAAACGAAAGCAAAGCGATAGGATGGCGGCTTGGTCGCGCAGTCGACCAAAGGCAGCCGGAGTTCTTTGACGTGCGCCGCGAAAAGACGGCGATTTTCAGCGGGTGCAATTCCCGCCCGGCAAAGGTCGCTCCAGCCAAACGGCCCCGCTGCCGGCGCACGTCCAGGGACATTTTGGGGCGGGGCTTCGCAGCTATGTACTGTATCAGCACCATCAAAACGGCGTCACACAACCGTTGATCCGCGAGGAGTTGCGGGACCTGGGCATCGACATCTCGACCGGCCAGATCGACCGCCTGTTGACGGAAGGCCACCAGCAGTTCCATGAAGGGAAGGACGCCCTGCTGCCGGCGGCACGGGAGGTGTCGAGCTATTTTCAGGCCGACGACACGGGGGCCAGGCACTTGGGGAAAAACGCCGACACCACGGTGATCGCCAACCCGCTGATCGCCTCGTTCACCACCACTGGGAGCAAAAGCCGGGTGAACTTCCTGAAGTTGTTGCGGGTACCCGCAGCGATTGGATATGCGATGTCTGTGAGCATACATGGAGGCCGAAGGAGCCACTCGCCCACTCGTTTCCCAGCGGGACTGAGGCGGTTGCGGCCCCACGTCATTCGGTAATGAGATTGACCAGACGAACTGGAACGATGCAGAACAGCGGGAGAAGATGAAACCCAAGGTTCTAAAGTACGTCACGATCTGCGTCGCCGGCCACTTGGCCGAGAACGTGATCGAGCGCATTCTTGTCAGGCATCGTGTCAACCGTCGCCGTCGCGCCAATTCTGCCCTGCAGGTGCAATAATCGCTCCACGTGCTTCTGTACGCTAACTGGATACCTCGGGAGAACGGAAGGAACATCTGCAACTCGAAGTTTCCCGAGATTTCGGAACGTGACCAAGGCCTCCGGTGCGGTTCCGCGACGACGTGACAGATAGACATAGTCGCAAAGCGCTTGTGCTGGAGGCGCAATCGGGCTTTCGCAGACTGGCACGTACACGTTGCTTCGCACGCATACAAAGACCAAGCGTCCGACCGGCGTGACTCGTTCCTGCGCGCGAGGACTCCTCCGGTCGGTGAAGCAGGTAATGGTGACGGGCATCTGAGTCACCATCTGGTAGCCATAAAGCGCGTAATGGCCCGTGATGTAAGCATGCGAGTCAATCGCGGGAACCAAAACGTGTGGTGATACGCTACCCGGCATGCCATACAGCCCGTGAGTATATCTCACGACGATCTCTTGGTCCCGAAGCCGTGCCAGTTCGACGTTCAATGCGGCCCGCGATGTGCAGGCCACATTTGCCAACTCCGTCACGGTGAACAGGACTTTTCCATACTTCTCACGCTGCTCCTCGAAGAACTTTCGCCATGCATTCGCCTTCACGATGCAGACTCCTTGGCGTTTGCAAGGATTTCGTAGAGCAGGCGCATCACAGAATCCCAAATCATTGCGGCCCCACCTGCGGCGCGTAGGTTGGCCGCCGCTGTCGGATTAACCTGTTCGTCGAGCAGTTGCTCGATCCCTCGGACGTTAACGGTCCGATTCTTCGCCAGCCTGTCGAGCCTCTCGATAGCCTCTGCGGGCACCAGAGCGCGCTTACTCAGTTTGTGCGACAATCGCACGGGTGAATCAGGCTGCAAGGCGTCCTGGAACAGGAAGATGTCTAGGACATCGCGTACCTGGAAGAAAGGCCTGTCGAGGCATGCAAGAATCTTGCTCTCGATCATGTCCGCATCTGATATCGTCAGGAACACTGTGCCGGCTATCGTACGCACCATCGGCCCATCGAGGCGAGCGACCGCGGTGATATCAACTGGAATCTCAATTCGGCTTCCAGGCTCTGCCATGCGGTAGAACGCCAACTCGATGATTCGCACTGTCGGCGATTCCGCCTCCGGGCCGGCCGCAGGCCGTAGGTCGCCATCGTAACCCAGTTGCCGTTTGACTTCAGGCAGCATCTTGCTGCGAAGAACATCAACGATTTCCATCTGTTTTTGCTGGAGATCACCCTCCCAGTGGTAGTCAATATCGCTTGAAGCCCGGGCACTTTCGTTGAGTAATCGATACCGAAAGCCGCCAACCAAACAAAGCCCGTTACCAGCCGGATGGGTGGCAAGAACCTTCGCGGTGATTAATTGGATTCGCTCAACGATTGTCGTTACTTTGTATACCATGTATCCAAGTATAACACATTAGTTACATTTGGCAACAAGGGTGAGGCGGGGATTGCCTAGTTCACATGGATTATTCCCAAAAAACTCACCTGAGGGGGGAGAGGGATACCGACGTGTGTAGAGGAAGAGAAGACAAAGGCCCGGAAACGATTGTTGTAACAGGACAAGCAGCCGCCGGGATCGCAGTTTCGGCGGCCCGGCGCGCGCTGCTTCCGTTGAGAAAAGATCAGACAGGGAACTGGGCTCGGCGGTTACGCGGCACGCCGCGTGTACCGATGGTGCTGGCCGAAGTGGCCGACGTGCGCGTTCATCGGCAGACACGGCGACGGCCTATCGACCTGCACGCCGAAGAACCTCCCCACCTGATTCCCCTCCCCGAGCGATCCTACGAGGTCGTGGAGGTCGTGTATCGCATCGTCGATGCCGAGGGGTTCGTCTCCTACGGAAAGAATCGCTATTCGGTGCCCTGGCATTATCTTGGGCAAGTGCTCTCGGTACGGATCACCGACGAGGCTGTAGCCATCTTCAGTCCGCGGCTGGAATCTCCCGCGTCTGGGTGTCGCTGGGAATCTGCCCGATGCCGAACAACGCCTTCATGTTGGCGTCGCTGCGGCGGTCGTCGAAGGCCAACAGCGACGGGACCTTCAAGGAAAACATGGCGAAGGCCGACAATTGCTTGCGAACCCTTCTGGCATGAGAAGGCGGCAGGACCATGGCGATTCCTTTCGCCTTGACCGCGGGACATCATCCTTATCCTTGACCCAACGCGCTCAGGATAACCGATCAAGGCCCACGAAGGAACACCTGCTCTTGGCCCAGCTTTACGAAAAGATCGCTCCAACATCCCCCATTATCACGGGGTTTCTTGGTGGCCGGGAATTGCTGCTGGGGCGTGAACACCGCTGGCAACGACGACCTTGGCAACGACGACACGGTCTGGGCCGTCGTGGACGGCCTCAACGGCCAGTTCGCCGTGGTGCCGGAACCGGGCACCGTCACGCTGCTGGCGGCGGGCGGCCTGAGCCTTCTGGCTTACGCCTGGCGGCGGCGGAAAGTGGCGGCTTCGTGCGTCGCGTGCTGATGCACTGTATAATATCGTTGGTTCCTCGCCGCAAATGCATTTCGGGAGACTGTCTTGCGCCATCTTGCAATCATTCTGGCAATTGCGGGTGCGTGGGCGCTCCGCACGGCGGCGGGGGCGGAGACGCTACGGTGGGATTTTTCGCCATCGCCCTTGGAGCGATACACGGCAGGGAAAGCGGCGCGCAAAGTGGCGGAGAAGTCGCCGACGGCCGCCGCTTCCGCCAGCGGACTGACGGTCTCCCTGGAACGGAGTTACCTGCGCCCGGGCGAGCGTTGGCTCGAAGCCCGCGTCGCACTGGCCCCCGGCAAAACGTCGCTGGAAAGGATACGGCTCTCGGCAGCCTTGTTCGCTCCGGGGGGCCGGCAGCCGTTGGCCGAAGTCAACACCACACCGCAACGCAGCAACGGAACACTTGCCATGGACCTGCGCGGTCTGGAAGTGTCCCAGGCTCGAGTCGTGGTGGAGGCGCAGATCGACGGCCGGCCGGCCGGGGTATGGGAATCCGCGGTCAACATTCAGCACTGTCTGTCGCCGTTGCGGCTGGGCGACAAGATCCCGATCCAGCTCGATCCGCCGCCCGGCGCCTCGATGGACGATCCTTGCCCGGTGACCTTTGGCGTACCGTTCGCGGCGGGCAGTTTGTGGCACGTGGAGCGTTTGCGCGTGGTGGACAATCGGGGGCGTCCGCTGCCGCACCAGAAGGAAGTGGTGGCGACGTGGGCTCCCGAGGGGGCCGTGAAATGGGTGCGGTTCGACGCGCTGGCCGTGCCCGCGGCCGGTTGCACGGTGGAGGTGGTCGAGCCATCGGCCGAACCCTGGTCGCCGCCGGCCCTGCGCGTCGCGCGGCACGAGAGCGAGGTGGTGGTCGAGACCGGGGCCGCCCGTTACGTCTTGTCGTTGGACTTTTCGCCCATCAAGACGATCCAACTGGGCGACCACGTGGTCGCTGCCAGCAAGGGCGGGCAAGGGATGTATGTGGTGGATCAACAGGGGCGCGTCGGCCATCCGTCGGCCGCGGGAGGGACGCTGGAGATCGAGTCGGCGGGCCCGCTGGCGGCGTGCGTGCGGATGGAGGGATTCTATCGAACGGCCGAGGGCGTGCCGCTGGCGCGGCACATCACGCGGCTGGAGTTCTTCGCTGGCCGGACGGCCGCGCAGGTCACGCACACCCTGGTGCTCTGCAACGACACGAACAAGCTTTGGCTGCGGGACGTGGGTTGGGAACTGACCGTGGAGCCAGGTCAAGGTCCGGCGGCCGCCTTTGCGGTGGCCCGCACGAAGCCGGAACAGTTCGCCGCCATCGATCTGTCCGCGTATCCCTTCGCGTCGCTGCTTCAGGACCGGCATTACTGTTTTGCGCACGGCGACGATCATTTCCTGATATCCGCCGCGACGGCCCGCGGTGCTTTGCAGACGGTACAGGAAGGGCGCGAGTGCGGCGACTGGTTCCTACTGGCCGGCAGGCGAGCCGGGCTGGCCTTCTGCTGCCGCGACGCAGCCCGGCAATACCCCAAGGAATATGTCGTCAGTCGCAATCGCGTGCTGTTGCGGCTGTTCAGTCCGCGCGGCGGCGAGGAGCTCGACTTTCGCGTGCCGACCCTGATGCGGAAATGGGATCTGGCCAACTATTATCCCCACGTGCTCGACTATCGCGACCGTTTGCGCGTGTCGGAGTTCGTGGAAAAGGTCTCGCAGCTCACCAGTAATGCGATCGGCTGGTCGAAGACGCATCACATTCTGGTGCTGCCTCTGCCCGGGGCGGAGACGGCCTCGTCCGCGGCCGCCGCCGTGGCGCGGGCTGCCCGGCTGCACAGCACGCCCGTTTACGCCCTGGCCGACCCGGCATGGATCAACGCCAGCCGGGCGTTGGGCGTGCTACACCCCCGCGATCCAGAGCATTTTCCCCAGGCCGGCGGCGAGGAACCCTATTCCAAGTATTCCCTGCCGCTCTATTGGGAGTCGCAGACCGAGATGGAGATCTCCAGCGCGACCGATCTGAACCAGTTCCTCTGGTTTTACTATCTGACGGGCGATCGCCGCGCCCGCGACTGCGTGCTGGCGTATGCCGAAGGCGTCAAGCGGACCTGGACGGAATCCAAGGCGCGTGCCAGTGAGCGGATTTTGATGCTCGTGCGCACGCTGGCGCAGGCCTATGGCGTCACCTGGGACGCCACGCTCCGCGCGCTGGCTGAGGCCACGACCGACATGGCCAGCGATGCCGATGGCGACCTGGGACTGACGAAAGAGCGTCCCTACCACGCGACTTCCTACAAGACGCAGGTTGATGTGGCCGCCCTGTTGGACGCCTGGGAGATCCTGGGAGACCCGCGCTATCGCGATCTGGCCCTGAAGATCTCGCAGCACTGGTGGAACCAGGATTTGGGTGCGACGCCCTTTGGGTACTGCAATCCGCAAGGCCGGATCGGCGACTTTCTCTTCGAGGAGACGGGCGATCCTTCGATCCCGGCGATCCTGGCACAGCAGATCCGCTGGGCGGCGGCCGAGTTCGATGTGAAGTCGCCTCCGCTGAAAATGAGGTTCGGCGCGGCCACCATGACCTTCCTCACCCAGGGCATCGGCTATGCGGAAGATCTCGTGCTGCGAACCGGCAACTGGCCGCGGCCCAAGGTCGCCTGGCTGGGTTTCGAGGATTTCGGCGACCCGGTGCGCGTTCTCCTGCACAAGAAGGATGACGAGCGGATCGATCTGCGGATGGCAATTCCCACGCTGCCGGGCGCCGAGGGAGAGGCGGGCGGGGCCGTGCAACTTTGGCCGATCGCGCCCCGCAGTGTCTGGGGACTGGACCTGAACCGCGTCAGCGAGGCCAGCGACGCTTGCGCCGTGGTACGGCTTCCCAAGGATGCCCCGGAAGGCGACTATGAGCTCATCCCGGAGCGTTCCGGCCTGCATGTGGTGGTGGCGCAGTCGGCCATGCCGCTGGTCCTCTACGCCCCGCAGTACTGGCGTCCCGCCCCGCCTGCCGATCCGCCGATCAAGGTCTATTTCCAGCTTCCCGGGGACGCCCGCGAGGCGGCGATCTTCTTCGAGGGCAGCGCCACGGTCTTCGATCCGCGGGGCGTCCCGTTGTCCGACGGCGCGGCGCGGCACGGCTGGGTCGAACTGCCGGGCGATCGGCCCGGACTGTGGAGTTTCCAGCCGGTGGTGAACAAGCTGGTGCGGGTGCGAAACCTGCCGCCGTTGTTTGCCATGGGCGACCCGGCATCGTACTTCCCGGCGAAGGTGGCTTACCCACACGAGTCACCGCCTCAGTGGTCGCCGAAGATCCGGTCCACGGCGATTTTCGTGCCGGGGGCCATCCAGACGCCTGGGAACCAAGCGGTATATCTGCCGGGGCATCGGTCGATCACGCTGGAAGCCGGGTCGGCCCATCCCGGCGGCGACGGCAGCCGCTTCCTTCCCCTCCGCCAGGGCACGATCGAACTGTGGTTCAAGCCCGACTGGAGTACGTTCGACCATCCGCCCGGCGAGGTCACCCTGATGCGGCTCGTGGCCGGGAAGGACTCCGGTGATCTCACCTACGATCTGACCGAAGCGGCCGAAGACTTCAGCCATTCGGACGTGCTGTCGGGCACTTTGGAAACCGACGGCGCGAGTCGCCACCTCTCGCTGCGCTGCCACCGCCGAACGGTTTTTGAAGGCCAGCGCTGGGTGCATCTCGCCTGGTGTTGGGGACAGCGGGACGATCTGGGGCTGGGACCTGCCGGGCAAAAACTGCTAACCTCACAGCTTTTCATCGATGGCAAGCAGGGCCAATGCACGTTCGACAAAATCCCCGGCAACCTGCCGGCGTCACCGCTGAAGGCCCTGAACTTCGGCAATGTTTTGGACGGCGCCATCGACGAACTGCGGATCTCCGACACGTATCGCTACACGACCGATTTCGCGCCACCTGCCCGCGACCGGCCGCTGACCTGCGACCGCCACACCCGCGCGCTGTTCCATTTCGACGGCACGCTGGAGGGTGAAACGGCCGATGGCGGCCCCCGGCCGCGGATGATTATGAATCCATGATGGGCGCTTCGATCCTAAAGCGACCGCATGGGTTCATCTCCGCGGAATTCCGGTCCAACGCAAAGGGGTCAGGTCCATGCTAGAAACCATTTTTCAGCAAGGGCCGGCGAGCGAGCG
>CAYYBU010000109.1:0-7488 GCA_964469945.1 uncultured Planctomycetaceae bacterium | reverse complement strand
GCCGGGCTGTTTCCGCCAGCATGTCCGTCTGCTGTTGCAGGGTCGTCAAGCCGGCGTCGCCGCAATCTTCGACCATGAACTTGAACCCGCCGGTGCGGCCCACGCCGCGCACCGGCGGCGCCGGCAGCACCGTGATCAGCGCCCCGGGGACCTCGGCCGCGCAGCGCACCCGCACCTTAGCGGCGATCTCCTCGGCCGACAGTCCCGGCTCCTCGCGTCGGGAAAAATCGTCGAGGATCACGAACATCGAGCCCAAGTTGGAGGCATAGGCGCTGATGACGAACGACTGGCCGGCCACGGCCACCGTGTGCTTGATGCCCGGGATGCTCATGCAGATTTCCCGCACGTGATTCGTCAGCGCACGGGTCCGTTCCGCCGAGGCGTCGTCCGGCAGTTGCACGGCCAGCATCAGGTAACCCATGTCCTGCGTGGGGATGAAGCCCTTGGGCGTGTGCTGGAAATTCCAGTAGGTCAACAGCAGCAGGCCGCCGTAGACCACCAGGGCCAACGCGCTGCTTCGTAACAGCAGGCCGACGGTGCGGGTGTAGCCGCCGGTGGTGGCCTTGAAGGCGGCATTGAAGCCGCGGAAGAACCAGCGCATCAGCCAGTTGATCGGCCCGGCCAGCCGCCAGCCGGCGACGGCCGACGCCGAAATGACCAACGCGGCGACGCCCCACCAGGCCCCCGGCGAAAGCGGCGCCGCCAGCCGCACGGACAACAGCGGCAACAGCTTCTCCAGCCCCGCGACCAGCCAGGGCGTCAACCACTCGTAGCCGATCCAGCCGCCCATCAGCGGGAAGGCCAGCCGCGGCAGCGCTTCGTGGGTGTCGCGGTCGCGCTCTTGCAACAGCACCGCCGAGAGCGCCGGGCTGAGCGTGAGCGAGTTGAAGGTCGAGATGATCGTCGAACTGGCGATGGTGAGGGCGAACTGGCGGAAGAATTGCCCCGTGATGCCGCTGATGAACGCACAAGGGACGAACACGGCGCTGAGGACCAACCCCACGGCGATGACGGGTCCGGAGACCTGGCTCATGGCCTTGATCGTGGCCGCCCGCGGGGCCAGCCCCTGCTCGATGTGGTGCTCGACGGCCTCGACCACCACGATGGCGTCGTCCACCACGATGCCGATGGCCAGCACCAGCCCGAACAGGGTGAGGTTGTTGAGGCTGAAACCCATCATCGCCATGACGCCGAAGGTGCCGACGATGGCCACCGGCACGGCGATCAGCGGGATGATGGCCGACCGCCAGTTCTGCAGGAACAGCATCACCACCAGGGCCACGAGGATGATGGCGTCGCGGAGGGCCTTGAACACTTCCGTGATGCACTGCCGCGTATAGGGCGTGGTGTCGTACTGGATCTCGTAGATCAGGTCTTCGGGAAAGTTCTTGGCCAACTGGTCCATCTTTTCGTGGATGCGGTCGGCGACCTCCAACGCGTTGGCGTCGGGCAACTGGAATATGATCAAGCCCACCGACGCATGGCCATCGATCTTGGCGCTGACGTCCTCGTTTTTCGCGCCCAGCACCACGCGGGCCACGTCGCGGATCCTGGTCACGCGGCCGTCCGGCATGGCGCGGAGGATGATGTCGCCAAACTGCTCCGGGTCTTTCAGCCGGCCCAGGGTGGCCAAGGTGATCTGCGTCTGCTGTCCCGGAGCGGCCGGCTGCTGCCCGATCTGTCCGCAGGCCGCCTCCGCGTTCTGCTCGCGGATGGCATTGACCACGTCGTCGGCCGAGAGGCTCCGCGAGGCCAGCTTGTCCGGATCGACCCAGATCCGCATGCTGTAGTCGCGCTGCCCGCTGATGAAGATGTCGCCGATCCCCGGCAGTCGCAGCAACTCGTCGCGCAGGTACGTCAGGGCATAGTTGCTCAAGTAAAGCTGGTCGTAGCGGCCGTGGGGCGAATGGATGTTGACCGACATGAGAATGTCGGGCGACAGCTTGCGGGTGGTCACCCCGGTCTGCTTGAGCACGTCGGGCAGCATGGGCAGGGCCAGATTCACCCGGTTCTGCACCAGCACCTGGGCGAGATTCAAATTGACCCCTTGCTTGAAGGTCACGGTGAGGTTGTACGAGCCGTCGTTGGTGCATTGCGACGACATGTACAACATGTTCTCGACGCCGTTGACCTCCTGCTCGATAGGGGAGGCCACCGTCTCGGCCACCACCTGGGCGCTGGCGCCGGGATAATTGCAGTTGACTTGCACCGTCGGCGGCGTCACCGGCGGATATTGGGCCAGCGGCAGATTGAAGACGGCCAGCCCGCCGCCCAACGTGATGAGGATCGACAGCACGGAGGCGAAGATCGGTCGGTCGATGAAGAAGCGGGAAAACATGGCCGGTATGCCGCCACGGGGGAAGGAATGCCACTCAGAGCGCAGGCGTGTCCGGAAGTGCCATCGAGCGTCTCCGCATCATGGGGATGGCCTGCTCCGCGAGGCCGCGTTGGCCGCCGTTCCCGTTTTGGTGGGTAAGTCGGCCGCAGCGCTCGCTACGCCCGTGGCCCCTGCCTTCGGCTTGGCGGCCGGCGCGGGCGCCCCCACGGCCGTGGCCGCCGGCGTCGCCAGGATCTCGTCGGCGGTCATTTTCACCTCTTTCGGCTGCACGGTGATCCCCGGCCGAACCCGCTGCAAACCGCTCAGCACGACCCGCTCCCCGGCAGAAAGTCCGCTGTCGATGACGCGCAAGCCGTTGTTGAGCAACCCCACCTGCACGGGACGATAAACAATTTCGTTTTTCGCGTTCACCACGTACAGGAACTTCTGTCCCTGGTCCGATCCCAACGCCCGCTCGGAAACCAGGATCGCCCGGTGCGGGTCGCCGATCGGCACCTTGATGCGTGCGAACATGCCGGGAGAAAGAATCCGCTTCTGATTGGGGAAGACGCCGCGCAGCCGCAACGTACCGGTCATGGCGTCCACCTGGTTGTCGATGAAGTTGATCGTGCCCTCGTGCGGGTAACCCTCTTCATCCGACAAGCCCAGGTACACCTTGACTTCCGACTGCTGGGCCGACTTCACTTTGCCCGCTCGCACCAGGCGACGGATCCGCAACATCGTGCGCTCGTCGACGTCGAAGTAGGCATACATCGGTTCGAGCGACACCAGCGTGGTCAACACCGTGTTGTCGGCCAGGATGAGGTTCCCCGGGTCGGCCAATTGCCGGCTGATCCGCCCGCTGATCGGCGCCGTCACGGTGGTGAAATCCAGATTGAGCTTCGCGGTGTGCAGGGCCGCTTCCGCCACCTCGACGGCCGCCGCCGCCTCGTCGCGATCGCCGCGCGCCAGATCGTAATCCGACTCACTGATGGCCTTCTCCGGCAGCAACTCTAGGGCGCGTTTGAAGTCGGCCGTGGTGCGGGTCAGATGCGCCTTGGCCTGGTTCAAATTGGCTTTGGCCCGATCGTAATCGGCCTGGTAGGTCCGCTGGTCGATGATGAACAGCGGGGCGCCTTCCTTGACCTCGGCCCCCTCGGTGAACTTCACCACCTCAAGATATCCCTGCACGCGCGCCCGCACCAGGATACTCTTGACCGCCTCGGTCCGGCCGGTGAACTTCTCGTAATCGAGGACCGTATCGGCCACGGGCTCACTGACCTGAACCTCCGGCGGGGGCGGCGTTTCGGCCTTCTGCGGCGGGTGGCCGCAGCCGGAAATCGTCAGGCACAGCGCGGCAAGAAAAAACGGCGTGCCGCCCAGCAGGGTCCCGGGTCGCAACCAGCGCACTATTCGCTCGGTGATGAAAGTCTGCGGCATGAAAATCAGCTTCTCTCTTCTCGGCGTTCCGTGTCACTCACATGCCCTGGAATACGACGCCCCGCAGTCGGCGCGCACCATCAGAGTTCTGTGCGGGTGGGCGATGGCTTGTGGTGGGGGGAAACTCTTCCACGGGCGGGCTTTAGCGGGCATGCACGACGGCTCAATTCTAGCGGCAAATAGGCCGTTTGTCAAACTATGACGGTCCCAGAAGAGAGGCAATCTGCCCGAAGTATCCGGCGGCCCGAAGTATCCGGCATACTCCGTATGCCGTTCGTCCGGCGGCCCGAAGTATCCGGCATACTCCGTATGCCGTTCGTCCGGCGGCACACGGAGTGTGCCGGATACTAAAGGGTCGTTAGATGACCCAAAAAGGCGCTTCTTCCTCTGCCCCATGCATGTGCAGCCGCGGCTTCTCCAGGCTCACGGTCGTATGCGGCGGCACGGAGCTGGTGATCCAAACGTTGGAACCGATCACGGCATCGTGGCCGAGGACCGTATTGCCCCCCAATACGGTGGCGTTGGCGTAAATCACCACCCGGTCCTCGATCGTCGGGTGCCGCTTGGTGCCGCGGACCAATTTTCCGTTGGCGTCGGTCGGAAAACTCACCGCGCCCAGGGTCACGCCTTGGTAGAGTTTGACCCAGTCGCCAATGACCGTGGTCTCGCCGATCACCACGCCGGTGCCGTGATCGATGAAGAAATGGTTGCCGATGGTGGCCCCCGGATGGATGTCGATGCCGGTCCGGCTATGGGCCCATTCGGTCATCATGCGCGGTATCAGCGGCACTTCGAGTTGATGGAGCAGGTGGGCCAGGCGGTAGACGGTGACCGCCTCCAGGCCCGGATAGCAGAAAATGACCTCGTCGAAGGAACGGCAGGCCGGATCGCCTTCCAAGGCCGCCCGTACGTCCATGGCCAGAACGGCGCGCAACTCGGGGAGGCGGCGGAGGAAGAACACCGCCTTGCTCTGCGCCAAGGCCTCGAAGTCGTCTTGTTGCCGCGGATCCCATTGTTTGTCATGCCCCGCTTCATGGCAGCACGCCCGGGCGATTTGCAGCGTCAATTGGTCGTGCATGCGATCGATCAGGTCGCCCACGTGGTAGGTCACGTTGCCCATGTGCAGGCCGTCGCGCCGGCCGAAACCGGGATAGAGGACCTCGCGCAGGTCCTGCGTCACCGAAATGATCGTTTCATAATTGGGCAGCGGGCAGTGGCCCAGGTGGTTGATCGTACTGTCGAAGGAGTAGGTGTCGACGATCCGGGCGGTCAGGTCCGGCAGCGATTCCTTCAAACGGAGATCGGTAGCCATGGCAAGTCGTGCTCCATCGCTGCGCGGGCCGCAACAGGCGGGGCGCAGCACAAGGATAAAAGGAGGGTTCCCGGGGAACGGAAAAAACGGCCTAGATAGCGAAAATAGGAAGGCGGGCTGTCCGGCGTTTCAAGCCGGACAGCAACACAGGCAACAGCGGCAAGCAAACAGGAACCGGTTCGGGCTCATGAAGGAAGCCTTTTCGCTACTTAGCCAGATGCCCAACCATAGGCCGTAGAAGTCGCAAAATCAATCCGCACGGACTATTCTTCGGTCGCCGCGGCAACAGAAGTTGAGCCTGCGGAAAAATGCAGGGAAAACGCCGACACAAGGCCCCCCATCTCCCTCCGAGAGCGATCGAAGGGGACAGTCCCATTTTCGTGGCCTCCTGCCACAAAAATCGGGACAGTCCCCCAATAGTCCCCGCTTGACATGTGGTATATTTATGATATCATATCGATATCGAACTTGAGCGATTCCTGGTCCCTTATTGGAGGTCCGGTCCATGAGCCACGAAAAGCAAGTGCGGGTGTTGAATGGTTGGGCAATGCTACCGGTCGTCATGGCCGACTTCCTGATTGCCGTCGCCACTCTGGGGATTACCCAAGTGCCGCTCCTATTCATCCTATTGATGGGAGTTGGCGTCTTTTTGTGCTTCGGATTCTTCACCTTGCAGCCGAACGAAGGGCGGGTACTGATCCTGTTCGGTGAATACCGGGGCACGGAACGTCAAAGCGGCTGGCATTGGACCAATCCACTGAACACCAAGAAGCGAATCTCGCTACGGGCGCGAAACCTCAACGGCGACAAGCTGAAAGTCAACGACAACCGCGGAAACCCCATTGAAATCGCCGCCGTGGTGGTCTGGCGGGTACAGGACACCTTCCAGGCGAGCTTCGATGTGCAGAACTACGAGGAATACGTTCGCATCCAGAGCGAATCGGCAGTGCGGCACCTGGCAAACAGCTACGCCTACGACCACGGCGAGGCCAACGAGACCACGCTCCGCAGCGGGGTGGAGGAGGTCTCGGCGGCCTTGCAGAAGGAACTGCAAGAGCGCGTGGCCAAGGCCGGCGTGCAGATCGACGAAGCACGCCTGACACACCTGGCCTACGCGCCGGAAATTGCCGGCGTGATGCTCCGCCGCCAGCAGGCCGAGGCCATCATCGCCGCGCGACAGATGATCGTGCATGGCGCCGTCAGCATGGTGCAGATGGCGTTGAAGGATTTGACGGAGAACAAGATCGTCGAGTTGGACGAGGAACGCAAGGCGACCATGGTCAGCAATCTATTGGTGGTGCTGTGCGGCGATCGCGACGCGCAGCCGGTCATCAACGCCGGGACGCTCTATACATGATGTGTGCCGGCGTGGTTCGACCTTTGGGTGAGAACCAACAGTCGTGGGGAATCGGATGACGGCGCGCAAGACATTCCTGCTCCGCATTAGCCCCGAACTCTACGAATCGCTCGCTTCCTGGGCACAGCAGGAACTGCGCAGCGTGAACGGCCAGATCGAGTACCTTCTGAAAGAGGCCGTGCGAAAACGCGACCGCAAATTCGCCGAGGACGAGGGGGTGGCGTCGGAGGAGGGTCCGCAAACACCACCGTGATCGCATCCGGCACACTCCGTGTGCCGCCGGGTGCCACTGGCTCCGCCAGTGCCTTTTCACCAGCCGGAAAGCAACCTCCCCGGTGGCTTGCAAAGGGCCGCCCCAATTGAAGCCCGAAGCGCAAGCGAGGTCCGTGGAGCGGCATCCCTTCGCTTGCGCTTCAGGCTTCAATTCCGCCGGGCGCCACTGACGCCTAGCGGACGGCACACGGCGTGTGCCTGCTACATAGTAAACGTCGTCGGCTGCGCGAGGGCCAGCGCCAATCGCCGCAGATATTCCTGCCGCGGAATTTCGTTGGCGCCGAATTGGGCCGTATGCGCGGTCAGTTGCTGGATATCCAGCAGCAGATAGCCGCGCTGTCGCAAATGCTCGACCAGCCGCACCAGAGCCACCTTCGAGGCATCGCGAACCCGGTGGAACATCGATTCGGCGGAGAACAGCCCCGCGATGGCCACGCCGTAGACACCGCCGGCCAGGCGTCCCTCGTGCCAGACCTCGACGCTGTGGGCGTGGCCCAACTGGAAGAGCCGCGTGTATGCCCGCCGCATGGCCGGAGTGAGCCAAGTGCTGCCGCGGCGGCCGCTGGCGGTGGCACAACCGCGGATCACAGCGGCGAAGTCGCGGTCCAGGCTGACCTCGAACTGTCCGCTGCGGCAGGTACGCTGCAAGCGTCGGGAAACGTGAAACCGCTGCCACTCGATCACGGCCCGCGGATCGGGCGAACACCAGGGGACCAGCAGACGGGGATCGCCGCTGGGCCAGGGAAAAATGCCGTGCCGATAGGCGTCCAGCAGCCACTCCGGGGTCAG
>CAYYBU010000108.1:0-7496 GCA_964469945.1 uncultured Planctomycetaceae bacterium | reverse complement strand
ACTGGGCGCCGCACGTCATCAACACCTTCAGCCTGTCGAAACTGGGCCTACCCGGCGTGCGGACGGGGATCGTCGTTGGTCCGCCGGAGATCATTGCCGCGATCCGCTCGATGACGGCGGTGCTGGGACTTGCCAACGGCAACCTCGGGCAGCAGTTGGTGTTGCCGCTGTTGGAAAGCGGCGAGATACTTGAGCTTGGGCCGCGCGTGCTGGCGCCGTGCTACCGGGCGCAGAGCGAGGCGGCCCAGCGTGCGGTCGGCGAGTTTTTCGGCGGCGGCGGCGTGCCGTGGGCCCTGCACGCCAGCGAAGGGGCCTTCTTCTTGTGGCTCTGGCTGCCTGGGCTGCGCATCACCACGGCGGAACTCTATCGGCACTTGAAGCGGCGCGACGTGCTGGTCGTGCCCGGCGAGTACTTCTTCTACGGGCTGGCCGAGCCGTGGCCGCACCAGCACCAGTGCCTGCGGATCAGTTTTGCCCAGCCGCCGGAGATCGTGCGCGAGGGAATCCGCCGCATTGCCGAGGAAGCGGCGCGGTTCGCGTAATCGTATCCGGCACACTCCGTGTGCCGCCGGGCCAGCGGCACACGGAGTGTGCCGGATACTTCACGGGGCCAGGCCCGTCGGTTAAGGGAACCGCCCTCACCCCCGGCCCCTCTCCCGCCAGGCGGGAGAGGGGAGGTGAGTCCGATGCTAGCCGCCGACTTTCGTCAACTTCAGCGCCTGCAGGTTCATCACCGCGCCGTTGGGCATCTTGGTCGCCTTGATCGTAATCGCGGTCGGGCCGGCCGCGGCGAGCTTCAACTTGCCGATCGCGACGGTCTTGAATACGTCCCAGGCGCCGGTCGATTCGATGCGGCCCGTGAGCTTGTCGTTGCCGGCGACGATTTCGATTTCGCTGCCCGCCGAACTGGGCTGACAGGCATAGGTCAACTCGACGTTGAACTCGCCGGCCGCTCCCTCGACGTTCCAGAACACCTTCGTGGCGGCGTCGGTCCAGAAACCGATGTTCGGCTCTTGGCCGTGATTTTCCAGCATCGCCGAACCTTCGATTTCGGCACGGGAAGCCGAGAGCCGCAACGAACCGTCGGCCGCCGGCCGCTCGTACAGCGTCAGCAGTTGCGCGGGCCCGTCCAGATCGAGCACGATCACACTGGCGATCTTGTCGGGCGCTTTGGCCGGCAGGGCGATCGTGAGGCCGTTGTCGCCCGCGGTCACCGGCAAGGCCTGGTCGGGGGCGACCAGCAAGGCCGCCTTGCCCGACTTGTTGGCCAGCGGCACGACCAGCTTGCCGTCTTTGGGCCAAGCGAAGACGTGCAGGTAGATCTTGCCGGCTTTCTGCGTGACGCGGCCCCAGGGCAAGCTGTGCTTGAACGGGCTGGCCGAGGTGCCGTAAATCGAGTCGCCATTGACCTTCAGCCAGGCGCCGACGGCCCGCAAGCGCTCCACGCTGCCCTGCGGGATGACACCTTCGTTGCTTGGCCCGACGTTGAGCAGGTAGTTGCCGCCCTTGCTGGCGATGTCGATCAGGTTGTGGATCAACTCTTCGGTCGGCTTCCAGCTGTTGTCGTACGACTTGTAGCCCCAGGTGCCGTTCATCGTCATGCAGGTTTCCCAATCGCGGCCCGGATAGCCGCTGGCGGGAATGTACTGCTCGGGCGTTTCCGTATCGCCCTCGATGCCGTTGCCCAGGCGGTTGTTGGCGATGATCTTCGGCTGCAACTTCAGCAGGGCGGCCAGTTCATGCACTTCCTCGCGGTTCATGCCGGCCGGGGTGTCCCACCAGAGCACGGACACGTCGCCGTAGTTGGTGAGGAGCTCGCGCACCTGCGGGATGGCGATGTCGTGGATGTACTTGTGGAAATCGCCGTCCTGGGCCTTGTCCCAATGCCCCTCCTTGCGGCCGTGAGTCGAATAAGCGAAGCCGCCGGGATGATGCCAGTCCTGGGCCTGCGAGTAGTAGAAGCCCAGCTTGATGCCCTGCTTCTTGCAGGCGGCCGCCAGTTCCGCGAGCGGATCGCGATGGAACGGCGTGGCGTCGTAGATGTTGTAGGGGCTGGTCTTGGAATGGAACATGGCGAAGCCGTCGTGGTGCTTCGACGTGATGACGATGTACTTCATGCCGGCATTCTTGGCGGTCGACACCCACTGGTCGGCATTGAACTTCACCGGGTTGAACTGCTTGGCATAGCCGGCATATTCGGCCACGGGGATCTCGGCATCGTTCATGATCCATTCGCCGATGCCGCCGATTTGCTTGCCCTTGTAAGTGCCGGCCGGCACGCTGTAGAGGCCCCAGTGGATGAACATGCCGAAGCGGGCCTCGCGCCACCACTTCATGCGGGCGTCGCGGGCGGCCTTGCTCTCGGAAGGCTGCGCATTATCGGCGGCGGGAAGCGCGCTGGCGGAAAACACGAGGGCCGCCAACATGGCGACGACCACGGAACGCAAGGAACGACTCATGACGGATCCTCCAAGGTGGGAGTGAAAAAACATTGCTCAACTTATTCTGACGCGGGCCATTACTAGCAAAGCCTACCCATGGGCAAAAGTCAAGCAACCGGCGGCGGGAATCCGCCAGTTTCGGGAATACCTCCATAACCAGACATCCACCCAATGGGTGGACGGTTGCCGTGAGGCGCAGGCGATCTTCAAGGATTTGCCGGCCCGGGACTCTTTCCAATCTCGGCCGGAACGTCGGGGTTTGCCCCCGGCTGGCTGCAAACATAGCTTGCCAGTTGGCAGGCGCGACGATTGACGGCGTCTAAGTCCAGGCGGCGGAGCAATCCCATGGCCAGCGCCGCGGTGAAGGCGTCGCCGGCCCCGACCGTGTCCACCACCTCGGCGGGCACGCCGGGCTGCGACGAACACCTTTCCGGCGTAACCAACAGCGCGCCCTCGTCGCCGCGCGTCAAGGCGATCAAGTCGAGCGAATACTGTCGCAACAGTTCCGCAAGCACCTGCGGTTGACTGCCGGCAATGCCGAACAAGGCGGCCAACGTCGGCAGTTCTTCATCGTTGAGTTTCAGCACGCCGGCGGTGGTCATTCCCGTGCTGATGATCTCCCGATTGTAGTCATGTTGCCGCAAATTGACATCGAACACCCGCAGACAGTCTTTCCGCGTGGCGGCGAGGAAGCTGCGGATCGTCGCTCGGGAAACGGCCGACCGCTGCGCCAGGGAACCGAAACAGACCACATCGGCCCGGGCAGCCAGTTCCGCCGCCTGGGGGCTGAAAGCGATATGGTCCCAGGCGACGTTCTCGTGGATCACGTAACGCGGCTGGCCCAGTTCGTCGATCTCGACGGAAACCGTTCCCGTGGGATGAAGCTCGTCGCGTTGCACGAAGCGGCGATCGAGCCCGAGTTGGGCAAGCTGGCCGAGCAGTTCGCGGCCCAGGCTATCGGCGCCGACGCTGCTGAGGACGTAGGCTTCGGCGCCCAGTTTTCCGGCGTGGCAGGCGAAATTGGCCGGGGCGCCGCCAAGCTGCTTTCCGCGCGGCAAGAGGTCCCAAAGCACCTCACCGATGCCCACCACGACCGGCCGTTTTTCACTCGAAGGCGTCATGGACTTTGATCCTGTTGGTTCCACCATTGACCGCGATGGGTTCATCCTACCCAGGGGCTGCGGCCGGTTCAATGCCCGCCTTGGCGCAAGGCCAGGAGAACTGCAAAGTCCAACACAAAGGGGTCAGGTCCATGTTTTCGGACAAGGTTTTTCCCGGAAGACAGGGCCCTTGGGCCGAAAAATGGACCGGACCCCGGACTTTGCCGTTCTCCTGGACGCAAGGCGTTGAGATTGCTGCCCGCTTATGGAATAATGGCGCGGCGGGAAAAAGGGGACAGGCGCCGTGGTGACAACCTTTCTGCTAATGCCACACCGACTTGTGCCACGGAGCCAGTCCCCATTTTCCCGCGAATCAAGTGCTGAAGAAAAAGGAGATCGCCGTTGAAAGCCTCGGAATCGGCCACGTCGGGATCGCCACTGTCGCCCGCGCCGTCGCGGCTCACCGTGTATCTGCTGGGCAGCACCTTGGTGGCCGCGCTCGGCGGGTTGTTGTTCGGCTTCGATACGGCCGTCATCTCCGGAACGACCGACAACCTGAAAGTGGTCTTCGGGCTGCAATCGCCGTGGCTCGGGCTTTCCGGCGAGTTCTGGCTGGGGTTCACGGTGGCCAGCGCGCTGATCGGCACGATCGTGGGCTCGATTGCGGTGGGTCGCCCCACGGACAGCCTGGGACGGCGAACGGTGCTGATCGCCATTGCCGTGCTGTACTTCGTCTCCGCCCTGGGCAGCGCATTGGCTTGGCAGTGGGCGTCGTTCGTTGCCTTCCGTTTCATCGGCGGCCTGGCCATCGGCGGCGCCTCGGTCGTGTCACCCATGTATATCGCCGAGATTGCCCCCGCGCGCTACCGCGGACGATTGGTGGCCATTACGCAATTCAACGTGGTGGCGGGCATTCTGCTGGCCTTCTTCTCCAATTACTTGATCGCAAGGCTGAATCTGGGCGTCACCGAATGGCGGTGGATGTTCGGCGTGGTGGCGATTCCCTCGGCGGCCTTCTTCGGCCTGCTGTTTCTCACCCCCAACAGCCCCCGCTGGCTGGTCGCCCGGGGACGGGTCGATGAGGCCGGCGGCGTCTTTCGCCGCTTGGGCGTGGACGACGTGGCGAGCGAAATCGGCGAGATCCAGGCCTCGCTCGACATGAGCCATCACAGCCTGCGGGAGCCACTGTTCCGCAAGGAGTTTGTCCGGCCCATCCTGCTGGCGGTGGCAATCGCCGCCTTCAATCAGCTTTCCGGCATCAACGCGCTGATGTACTACGCGCCGGCCATTTTCAAGATGGCGGGGGCCGACAAGAGCACGGCCCTGTTGCAGGCCGTGGCCGTGGGGGGCACCAATTTGCTCTTCACCATGGCGGCCCTGCTGATTATCGACCATTTCGGCCGGCGGCGCCTCATGCTCGTCGGCTCGATCGGCTACATCTTGAGCCTGGGCAGCACCGCCTGGGCCTTCTATACCTACGGCGACGCCTTCGCGGCGGTCGTCAAGGCAACCGACGCCGGGACGCCGATTCCCGCGGCCGCCACCGCCGCCGCTTCCACCGGCAGTATCGTCGTGCTGGTCGGGCTGCTGGTCTTCATCGCCTCGCACGCCTTCGGCCAGGGGGCGGTGATCTGGGTCTTCATCAGCGAAATCTTTCCCAACCGGGTGCGGGCCCGGGGCCAGGCCCTGGGCAGCTTCACGCACTGGTTCATGGCCGCGCTGATTTCCTGGACGTTCCCCGTGATTGCCGCCCGCTCGGGCGGGCACGCCTTTGCCTTCTACACCGCGATGATGGTGCTCCAGTTGGTCTGGGTGCTGCTGGTCATGCCCGAAACCAAGGGGGTCTCGCTGGAACAAATCCAGCGGCGCTTGGGGATCCGATAGTACGACGATTCACTGTGGAATACGAAACTGAAGCCGAGTCCTCGTGAGCAGGTCGCTGCTTTCGGGACGTAGCCTTTCCATCGCGGCAGCGCCGGTGGACGGCTGGGCGGCCGCTGGCCGGGGTTCCACTGCGGAAAGGCTGTCGGCCCGCGTCAGAATAAGTTGAGCAATTTTATTGAAGCAAAGGCGACCGACGAGCAACCGCACCAGCCGTACAGACTTCGGCGGTCGCCTTTGCTTCAATAAAGGAATCGCGGAAAAACCGTCATCTCGCCAATCTGGCTCGTTCAAGACGCAATGGAAAGGCAAACGGCGCTGCGCTTGTTTGCCTTCCCATATTTGCTCAACTTATTCTGACGCGGGCCCTTACGGCGCCTTCTTCAACGCTTCCCATTTCACGACCCATGAACCGTCGTCCGGAAAGCCTGGTGCATTGCGGCTTGGGGCGCCGTCCCAGCCGGCGGCCATCATCGCCGCGGCGTAGAGCAAGCCGCCATTGCCGGGCAGATACCAACCCTCATTGATCCCCTCGATGGAATAACTGTTCTTGGAGTCATCCTTGAGCAGGGCCTCGATGGCGATCCGCGTTTGGCCGGTGCGCGCAGCAGCCATAGCCATCCAGGGAAAATCCCAGCCCCAACAACGGTTCCATTGCCAGGTCGTCCAAACCTTGGCGACCGTGCGCCGCGCCGTCGCGGAATCCACGCCCATCACAGGGGGCAACATACCCAAAACGCCAATCGGATCGGGATGTTCCCAGGCGCGCGTGCTGTAGGTGTCGGCCCATTCGGCCGAATGGACGAACAGGCCATCCACGACCGGCAGGGGCGCCAGGTGGCGGCGCACCTCATCCCAATGCGGCTCGCGAGCCAGGCCGCGACGCTGCCGCCACTGCTGGGCCTTGTCCAGGCCCCAGCGCCAATACGCGAGATCGAACACGGTGTCGCGAGCGATGCCCTGTTCGCTCGGTGGCATGGCCGGCGTGAGGGAATAGATGCCGGTCTTCTCATCCTTGGTGGGATAATCGGCCATGTGCTCGGCAGTGCCCTGGACGATGTCGGCCCATTTGTCGAGCGTGGCCCGCGTCGGACGCAGACGATACTCCAACTCGGCGAAGAAGATCGGATGCGGCTGCTTCCACAGCAGCACCTGATTACCGATCCAGGGTGCGGTGCGGCACTCAGGTCCCACGGACTTCTGCCATTTCAGGCCCTTGTAGCCAAGTTGAGCGGCTAGTTCCCGCGCCGCCGGGGCGAAACGCCGGTAGCAACCGAGGGCCTTGTCTGCCTGCTCCCAACGATCCCATAGGGCATAATGGGCGAGGTGCCACCACACCATCTCCATGTGGAACTGCCCGCGCCAAACATCGATGCCCAGCAGGCCGTTTTCGGACGACGGCCAACTGCCGGCCGACATGGTTGCCATCAGGTATTGCGAAAGCACGATGCGGCGCTCCAATTCCCGCCACCGCGGATCTTTGCTGGCGGAGAGATCGATGGCGCCCCCGGTGCTCCAGTGTTTCTCCCAGCGCGCGACACAGGCGGCCTTGGTTTCCGCGCAGGACGGCAGGATCGACGGCAACGGCGTAGCAGAAAAGGCGCAGACGAAGGCCATCACCTTGGTCCCGTGCGCCGACACCGTGCAGGCATTGAGCTGCTTCGCGGCGGGAGCAGGTTCTTCGGGCGCTCGGACGAAACAGTCCTGCCCCACTGCAAGTGCGGCATGGTATGTGACCGCATCGACCCTGCGGGTGAAATCGATGCGTCGCTCACTCGGGCGCGTCGCGATCGTGGCGTGACCGCTGGTCCGGGTGAAGTCGCCCACCCAGGCCGAATTCGTCAAGGATGGGTAGGCGAAATCCAGCACGACCTCCAGTTCGCCGCTGGCCACCAGCGGCGACTCGATGCGTACGGCCACCAGGTCGAGGCTCGGATGCACACAGGTCTCGACCTTCACCTCCCGGCCAGCGATTCGATAATGCGCGGTCTGCACGCCCGTCCACAGATCGAGGGTTCGTGTCAGGTCGGTGATGTCGTTTGGCGCCAAGGCGCGCCCACCCGGATGCATCAGA
>CAYYBU010000107.1:0-7551 GCA_964469945.1 uncultured Planctomycetaceae bacterium | reverse complement strand
ACATGGCCGTTTCTGCAGGTCGCGCCGGCGGGCCGAAAAATGGACCAGTCCCCGCGCGCCCTGTGAACGGTTACCAGAGCGAATTGCAGTCTGGGGCAAAGCACGATGCCCCTTGGAACGGCTGCGCCACCTTGTTAACATGGGAGGGTTGTTGCTGCTTCGCCCGCGTGGAAGTTACTGACCAGAGGAGAATTGCGATGATGCTGCGAAAGTGTATGGCCTGCCTGTGGGCGCTGATTTGTGCCGCCAATGTTGCCTGGGCGTCGGCCGCCGAGCCGTCGTGGCCCGTTTTTCACGGCCCCCAGGGCGACAACCACTCGGCCGACGTGGGCCTGCTGACGACATGGCCCAAGGACGGACCGAAACGGCTGTGGACCGCCAAGGGACTCGGTTCCGGGTTTGCCAGCGTCTCGATCGGCAACGGCCGCATTTACACCGCGGGCAATGTGGGCGCCGACACGGTCGTCACCGCCCTGGATCTCAGCGGCAAGCAGCTTTGGCAGGTCAAGGCGGGCAAGGCCTGGACTCCGGGGCCCGGCGGCGTCCGCGGCACGCCGACCATCGACGGCGAACAGCTCTATTACGAGAATCCCCACGGCGATCTGTTTGCCTTGGAGGCCAAGACCGGCAAGAAAATCTGGGAACTGAACCTCCTCAAGAGGTTCGGCAGCCAGAACATTACCTGGGGCCTGGCCGAGTCGGTGATCGTCGATGGCCCACGGCTGATCTGTCTGCCCGGCGGCCCCAAGGCCAGCGTCGTCGCCCTCGACAAGGAGACGGGCAAGACGGTGTGGCAGGCCGCCAGCGCCGCGGACGACCTGGCCGGCTATGCCACCGCGCTGGTGGTCCAGCAAGACGGCCTGCGCATCGTCCTGACGATGACGGCCAAGGCCCTGATCGGCGTTGATGCCGACGGCGGCAAGCTGCTGTTCCGCTATCCGCACCAGACGGCCTACGACGTCAATGCCACCACGCCGATCTTCCACGACGGGCAGATCTTCATCAGTTCGGGCTACGGTACGACCGGCTCGGTGATGCTCAAGCTGACCGTCGACGGCGCAAAGGCGAGCGTCGAGAAGGTCTGGGGTTCGCGCGAACTCGACAACCACCACGGCGGCGTGATCCTCGTCGACGGCTACCTCTACGGCGCCGCCCACAACTTCAACGGCGGAAAGTGGATCTGCCTCGACTGGAAGACGGGTGCGAAGCAGTACGCCGAACACGGCGTCGGCAAGGGCTCGGCCACCTACGCCGACGGCTGCCTTTACATGCTGAGCGAGAATCGCGCCGTCGGCCTGGCCAAGGCGACGCCCGCCGGGCTCACGCTGGTGGGCCGCTTCCGCACGCCCTCCGGTCCCGACGGCCCCACCTGGGCGCACCCGGTCGTTTGCGGCGGCCGGCTCTACATCCGTCACGCCGAGAATCTTTACGTGTACGACGTGAAAGGGCTTGTCAGGCCCCACAGAATTGAAATAGGAAGGAGGTTACCATGAACGATGTTTTCGAGAAGCGGGTCAAGGCCGCCGCCGCCGCCGGATGGTGGACGGTGCTGATCGCCGTAGGTTTCATTACTCTACAATGGCTCATCTATCTCGCCGTCATGTCGGCTCGGCCAGGGTGGCTCTTATCCATGTGGGGGCCGGGCACTGATTGGACCTTCGTTCAGAACGTCTGGTTCTGGGCCATAGCAGTTCTCAAGTTCAGCCTTTGGCTGTTGCTGTTGATCGTGATCTGGCTCACGCTATGGGCGAGGCAGTTGAGGAAGCGGGCGGAAAGTCCGTGAAAGAGGCGGCACGATGATCGGCAAATGGATTCTGCTTTTCGGTGTCGTGCTGATCGTGGTGGGAACCGGCAGCGGGTCATCAACATGGGAGGAAAGTCGAAATGAGTCTGCAACAAAGGATCGTGGTCTGTGCGGCTCTGCTACTGACTCCGTGGGCGGCAATTCACGCCGCCGAGACCCCGAAGTCTGCCCGCAAACCCAACATCGTCTTCCTCCTCGCCGATGATCTGCGACCGGATTGCCTTGGCGTACTCGGTCATCCGATCGTCAAGACGCCGCACCTCGACAAACTGCTCGAACAGGGATTCATCTTCCGCAACACCTACGTGCTCGGCTCGAACACCGGCGCCGTTTGCACCCCGAGCCGGACGATGATTCAGACCGGGCAGAGTTATCTGCGCGGCAACCGCACCACGCCGACGCTCGCCCAGACGATCAAGGCCGCCGGGTACGCCTCGATCCGCAGCGGCAAGTTCGGCAATAATCCGAACGTCCTCGACAAGGATTTCGACCAGCATCTCGACGGCGGCGAGAGCGCCGAGGGCAACGCCAACAACATCATTGCCTTCATCAAGGAACACGCCGGCAAGAAGCCGCTGTTCCTCTATTTTGCGCCGCACGAGCCGCACGACCCGCAACATGCGACCGCGGTGTTTTACCGGATGTACGAGCCCGCGGCCATTCCCATGCCAGTGAACTTCCTGCCTTTCCATCCCTTCGACAACGGCGAGATGACCGTCCGCGACGAGCAGACGTTGCCCTGGCCGCGCACGCAGGAGAGTGTCGCCGGCAAACTCGCCCGCTATTATGCTTCCACCTCCTATTTCGACCAGCAGTCCGGTCGCATCCTCGACGCCCTGAAACGGGCCGGCCAGTACGACAACACCATCTTCATCGTGGCCGGCGACAACGGCTTGTCGCTGGGCGAACATGGGTTGCTCGGCAAGCAGAATCTCTACGAGTTCGGCGGCATGCACGTTCCCTTGATCTTCGCCGGGCCCGGCGTCCCGAAAGGCGACTGCAAGGCGTTGGCCTACTTGTACGACCTCTATCCGACCCTGTGCGAACTGGCCGGTATTCCCGTGCCGCCGGGGCTGGATGCCAGGAGCCTCGCGCCGGTCATCGAGGGCCGCCAGGCGAAAGTACGCGATTGCCTGTTTACGGCCTACCGAGATTGCCAGCGTTCCATCCGGGACGACCGCTGGAAGCTGATCCGCTATCCGCTCATCGACAAGACCCAGTTCTTCGACCTGCACGCCGACCCGCACGAGATGACAGACCTCGCCGGCAGGCCAAAATACGCGGGCAAGATCAAGGAACTGACCGCATTGCTGGAAAAGACCCGAAAGGGATACGGCGACACTGCACCGCTGCAAGTTGCCCATCCCAATCCCGCCGCCTGGACACCTCCCAGCAAAGGTGCGAAGCGCAGAAACAACAGCAAAGCCGAGGTCGCTCCATGAGACGAACACTCCTGCTCGCTGCCCTGCTGCTGGCTCCGTTGGCCGCGCTGCGCGCCGCCGAGCCCCCGAAGCCCGCCGGCAAACCCAACATCGTCTTCATTCTTTTCGACGACATGGGCTACGGTGAACCGCCGTGCTTCCGGGCCGACTCCGGGTTCAAGACGCCCAACCTCGATCGACTCGCCCGCCAAGGTATGCGTTTCACCGACGCCCACACGGCGGCCTCCGTCTGTACGCCCACCCGCTATGGGCTCATGACGGGCCGATATCCCTGTCGCATCGGGCAATACGGCGTACTGGACCACTTTTCGCCCCCCATTATCGAGAAGCAGCGTACCACCGTTGCTTCCCTGCTGCGATCGCAAGGCTACAACACGGCCTGTCTCGGCAAGTGGCACTTGGGAATGAACTTTGTTCGCCACGGCAAAGACAAAGAAGCAGCAGTCGGCACGCCAGTGGCCGATGGGCCGGTGACGCGAGGCTTCGACATCTTCTGCGGTTATACCGAAGCCCGCAGCATCGGGACGATCATAGGAAATGACCGCATCGTCGCCCACGACGAGCCGGTTGAGGTGCAGCCGATGTTGGCGAAGAAAGCCGAGGCGTACCTTGAGCAACGCCGGCCGGGACAACCGTTCTTCCTTTATGTGCCTCTATGCGTGCCCCATGTCCCCATCGTGCCGTCCGAAGAATTTACCGGCAAGAGCCGCTCCGGGCCCTATGGTGATTGGATTTTGGAGGGAGATGCGGTGGTCGGCCAGATCATGGCCGCGCTCGATCGCGGCAAGTTGGCGGAAAACACGCTGTTGCTGGTCAGCAGCGATAACGGCGCTGCGAAGCGCGTCTACGCGCCGCTCCGCGGCTGTAAGACCAGCATCTACGAGGGCGGCCACCGCGTGCCGTTTCTCGCCCGCTGGCCCGGCAAGATCAAGCCCGGCGCTGTCTGCGACGATACGATCTGTCTGAACGACCTTCTGGCCACCTGTGCCGAGGTCGTCGGCGCCAAGTTGCCCGACAATGCGGGCGAAGACAGCGTCAGCATCCTGCCGGACCTGCTGAGAACCGCCCACCATCCGGTGCGGGAGGCCACGGTCCACCAATCGCCTGCCGGCGAACTGGCCATCCGCCAAGGGCCGTGGAAGCTCATTTTTTTCAAGGGTAGTAGGCGCGAACTCTACAATTTGCAGGATGACTTGAGCGAGACCCGCGATCAGTTGGCGGCAAACCCCGAACTCGTCCGGCATCTCACCAAGCTCATGGAGCAGTATATCGCCAACGGCCGCAGCACGCCGGGCGCCGTGCAGAAGAACGATGCCGACATTTCTTTGGACGGCAAGCAGGGGAAGGCCAAGGGGCGCGGCAAAGCGAAACAGAAGCAGCGGGCACGATCGAAACAGGAAGTGAATCTCGCGATGGATCCCGATTTCGATTGACAACCGTCTTTGTCGGTGGCGCAACGGCGGCACTTTGCCGGTAACCGTTCACGGCGCGGACGGGGACTGGTCCATTTTTCGGCCATTTGGCCTGATTTGCGGGAAGGACGTCGTCCGAAAACATGGACCTGTCCCCTTCTTCCCCGTTAGGGGTGACGCTGGAGCGGGGCTCCAATGGGTGCGCTACTCGCCGGCAGGGCGTTGAGGCCGGTCCGGCTGATCGCCGCCCGGACCGTCTCGATCGGGACCGCCACCCGATTCGCCGCCGGGTCCACCCGGACCACCGCCCGGTCTGTGCCGACCGCCACCCTGTCCGCCGGGACCGCCTCGCTCCGGACGCGGCGGGCGCGTCGTCTCCAGGGTCTTCTGCTGCTCGGGCGTCAGAATCTTGTAGAGCTTGGCCTTGGTCTCTTTTTCGAGTTCGGCAAGCTGTTTTTGTTGATCCTCCGTGAGGTTCATCTTCTCGGCGACGAAACGCGGGAGCAGATGAAACCCGCCTGGACCGCCGGGACCGTCTCGGCGCGGTGGACGACCGCGACCACCGCCGTCCGGACCGTCTGGTGGGCCGTCCTGTGCAGTCGCCCGCAGGGTTACGGCGGCAATCGCGATGATGCCGAGAACCGCAATGAATGCCGAAAAACGTCGCATGGGGACACTCCTTCTAAAAAGAACCTTGGTACACGACACGAATACGCTATAGCACCTTCCGCTCAACCCACCGGGATGATCGGGCTGTTCGCCTACATCGTAAACGCGGGGCGGAGGCATTCATTGCGGTCGAAACGGAGAACTTGTGACATTCTTGGGAAGCCGGCCAGAAAGGCAAGTCCTTTCGGGAGGAGAAATCGGCGGCCATTGGAAGGTGAACGGGCAGGAGAACTGCAAAGTCGGGGTCCGGTCCATTTTTCGGCTCCAACGCTTCGTTTTTCGAGGAAAGCCTTGTCCGAAAACATGGACCTGACCCCTTTGCGTCGGACTTTGCAGTTCCTGGGTGAACGGGTACGTAGTTTGACACGGCGTCAGGTGTCACTACAATGAGGGGTTGCCATGAGCCTATGGTGTCAAGAGTTGCACGGGCGCCGAACCACGAACGAAGGAGACTCACCAGCGATGAGGAGAACAACGCGACACACGCTTCTAGCCTTCGCCGCTCTGCTGCTAGCCCCACTGGCCGTGCTGCACGCGGCCGACGCCCCGCCGTCTTCCGCAAAGCCCAACTTCGTCATCATCCTCATCGACGACATGGGTTACGGCGACATCGGACCGTTCGGCTCGAAACTGAACCGTACTCCGAACCTTGACCGGATGGCGGCCGACGGGATGAAACTCACCAGCTTTTACGCCGCGCCCGTCTGCACGCCGTCGCGAGCGCAGATGATGACCGGCTGTTATGCCAAGCGCGTTTCCATGCCCAACGTCATCTTCCCGTGCTGTCCGACCGGGCTCAGTGCCAAAGAACACACCATCGCCAGCCTGCTCAAACAACGGGGCTACGCGACGATGTGCGTCGGCAAATGGCACCTCGGCGACCAGCCCGAGTTTCTTCCGACGCAACGCGGGTTCGACCACTACCTTGGCCTACCGTATTCCAACGACATGGGCCGCCCGCCGTTGCCATTGGTCCGCGACACCAAAGTCATCGAAGCTCCGGCCCAGCAGGACACGCTCACCGCGCGATATACCGCGGAAGCCGTCCGATTCATCACCGCCAGCAAAGACCGGCCGTTCTTCCTCTACTTTCCCCACACCGCTGTCCACGTCCCGCTGCATCCCGGCGAAAAGTTCAAGGGCAAATCCGCCAACGGCGCCTACGGCGATTGGGTCGAGGAAGTGGACTGGAGCGTTGGCCGCGTGCTCGACACGTTGCACGAGCTCAAGCTCGGCGCACGCACGTTCGTACTGTTCACCAGCGACAACGGGCCGTGGCTGACCCAAGGCAAGAACGGCGGCGTCGCCGGCCCGCTGTGCGGCGGTAAAGGCTCGACGTGGGAAGGCGGCATGCGCGAACCGACCATCGCCTGGTGGCCCGGCAGAATTGCCCCCGGGGCGACGTGCGACGCGCCGCTGAGCGAAATCGACATGTTGCCCACGCTCGTCAAACTTGCCGGCGGCGCCGTGCCGACCGACCGCAAGATCGATGGCAAGGACATCTGGCCGTTGCTGGTTGGGCAGACCAAGGCATCGCCGCACGAAGCGCTGTTCTATTTCAACGGCAACAAGCTCGAAGCCGTGCGCTCGGGTCCGTGGAAACTCGCGATCGTGCCGCAAGCCGGACGCAAAGCCAAAGCCGAACCGAAAACCGTCAAGTTCGCCGGCCCGCGCCTCTACAACCTTGGCAGCGACATCGGCGAAAAAGCCGATGTCGCCACCGAGCATCCCAAGATCGTCAAGCGGTTGGAGGGGTATGTCGAGGAGATGGATGCCGATCTCGGTGTAAAGCGGAATGGCCCCGGTGTCCGTCCGCCCGACCGCGTGCAAACTCCCCAGCCGTTGCTGAAGCGTGTTGACACGGAATACGATTGACTGTAGTCCCATAAACTGGGAATACGCCTGCCGCACCGGAAAGACACGATCAAGGCCAGCGATGGCTACGCGTTCACTGCGCCGGTGGGCCACTTCAGGCCCAACGCCTTCGGACTCTACGACATGCACGGCAATGTCTGGCAGTGGTGCGCGGATTGGCATGGCTTCCGCGTTGTAAGAACTCTGCAAAGGGCACTGACGATTCTTTGACGCTTACTTCCCTTGGGCCGCGTGTCAAAATAGGTTGAGTAAATATGGGGAGGCAAACAATCGCAGCGCCCTTTGCCCAGGTCTCCTAGCCCGGATTATTCATGGCCCCGGGCGTGTCGGCGCGGAGTGTCGAATTGAA
>CAYYBU010000106.1:0-7575 GCA_964469945.1 uncultured Planctomycetaceae bacterium | reverse complement strand
GAGGGCGTTTGGAACCTGCTCCGGCGTCTTGCCATGCTCACCCCACGTCGGGTGCCACTGCTGGCTTGTCCAGCAGTGCCGAGCTACCACGGGCCCCTCAGCGGATCAGCCGGTCCAGCTCGTCCACCAGCGGGCCCAACTGGCCCAGGGCCGCATCGACCGCCGCCGGCTGCTCCATGTCCACGCCCGCGCCGCGCAACAGGTCCAAGGGGTCCTTCGAGCAGCCGCCCTTCAGGAAGTTCAGGTAGTCTTCCAACTCGCCGGCGCCGCCGCGGCAGACGCGATCGGCCAGGGCCAAGGCGGCCGACATGCCCGTGGCGTACTTGTAGACGTAGAAGGCGCGATAGAAATGGGGAATCCGCAGGCATTCCAGGTCCAGTTCCGCATCGAGAACGAAGGCGGGGCCGAAGTAAAGCTCCAGCAGGCCGTGATAGATCTGGCGGAAGCGGTCCAATGTGAGCGGCTCGCCGGCCTCGGCCGTCGCATGGGCGATCTTCTCGAACTCGGCGAACATCGTCTGGCGAAAAATGGTGCCGCGGATGGCGTCGATTTGCCGGTTGATGAAAAAGGCGCGTCGCTGGTCGTCGCCGGCGCGGGCCAGCAGATAACGGCTGAGCAATTGCTCATTGAAGGTGCTCGCCACCTCGGCGACGAAGATGGTGTAGTTGTAATAGGCGAAAGGCTGCTGCCGGGCCGAGAGATGGCTGTGCATGGAGTGGCCCGCCTCGTGAGCCAGCGTGAAGACGTGGTCCAGCACGTCGGGCTGGTAGTTCATGAGGATGTAGGGATCGCCGTCGTACGAGCCGGCGCTGAAGGCGCCGCTCTGCTTGCCGCGGTTTTCGTAACGATCGCACCAACGGCCCAGCAAGCCCGCGCGCAACACATCGCCATAGCCGCTGCCCAGCGGTTCGAGCGCGGCCAAGACGATCTCCACCGCCTGGTTCCAACTGTGCCGCGTCTGTAAGCCGGCCAGGATGGGGACGTAGGTGTCGTAGTGATGGATGTCTTTCAGCCGCATCTTGCGCCGCCGCACGTCATAGTAATGGTGCAGGGCCGGCAAGTGGCGATGGACCGACGCGATCAGGTTGTCATAAACCGACGCCGGCATGCGGTCGGGGAACAGGGCCGCTTCCAAGGCGCTGCCGTAATGGCGGGCGCGGGCGTAGTAGAGGTCGCCCTGGATGGCCCCGCTGAGCGCCGCCGCCAGCGTGTGTTGGTGGCCGGCATACTGGCGATAATACTGATGGAAGGCGGTGCGGCGGACGGCCCGGCTGGGCGAGTGCAACAGCGTGCTCAGCGTGGCGTGGCTCAGCTCGAGCCACTCTCCCTTCTCGTTCTTGATGGGGCCGAAGGTCATGTCGGCATCGTTCAATTGCCCGAAGACCTGGTGGGCCGCCTGCGACATCTCGGTCTGCATCGCCAGCAGGTGCTCTTCCTTCTTGCCGAGCGTGTGCGGCTTGAAGCGGAGCACGCGTTCCAGCAGCAGACGGTAGGGCGCCAGGGCCGGCGCGCGGAGGAATTCCCGCATGGTCGCCGCCGGAATGGCAAGGATCTCGGGACGCAGGTAACTGGCCGCCTGGGCGGCGCGACTGGCGACATGGAGGAAGCGTCCCTGCATGCGCTGGTACTTCCCTTCCATGGCGTCCTCGGCCGTCTTCAGAAAGGCGTAGCTGCGCAGCCGCTCGCCGGCGCGGTCGAAGTCCAGATCGAATTTCAAGCAGGCCGCCAGGGTCTTGGCCCCCGCGGCCAAATGGCCCTGGAAATCGGCATAACCGTCCACCTGTTTTTCCCAGCGAGTGAAGGCCTGCTCCCAACTCTCGTCGTCCGGAAAAAGCCCACAGAGGTCCCAGGTGTCGGCCGTCTTGAGCTTGCTGCGCGGCGGCAGTTGTTTGACTTGTTTCATGATCTCTGTAGTTCAGGCTGTGCCTGACATGGCGGGACTGTCAGGCACAGCCTGACCTACGACTACTGTCAGGCACGGCCTGACCTACGACTTGTCAATGTTGCTTTTCGGACGCTGCCCCCTACCAGCGCATCAGCACCGTGCCCCAAGCCAAGCCGGCGCCGAAACCGCTGAAGAGGACGTGGTTGCCGCGACGAATGCGGCCCAGGCGGAAGGCTTCGTCCATGGCCAGCGGGATGCTCGCCGAAGAGGTGTTGCCGTAGCGCGCGACGTTGTTGAACACCTTTTGCGGATCCAGTCCCAGGTCGTTCACGGCGGCCTGGATGATGCGCATGTTGGCCTGATGGAAGATCACCAGGTCGACTTCGTCCAACGTCATGTCGGCGGCGGCCAGCACGTCGCAGACCGTCTCGCGGAGCATGCGAATGGCCCATTTGAAGACGGGCCGGCCCTCCATGTGCAGGAACTGGCGGCCTTGTTGCTGCCCGGCGGCGGAGAACGGCTCCCGCGATCCGCCCATGGCGCGGTAGAGGTATTTTGCCCCGGCGCCGTCGGAGCCGACAGCGTAGGAGAGTAACCCCTGGCTTGGACTGCCGGCGGCCAACAGCACCGCGCCGGCCGCATCGCCGAACAAGGGAAAGGTCTGCTTGTCGGCCGGGTTGACCATCCGCGAGTTGCAGTCGGCGCCGATGACCAGGGCCAGTTGGCTGCAACCGCTGGCGACGAACTGCGTGCCGGTGATCATGGCGAAGATGAAACTCGCGCAGGCCGCCTGCAGGTCCACCGCCGGGGCACACAACCCGAGGCGGTCCTGCACCAGACTGGCCGTAGCCGGACAGAGCAGGTCGGGGGTAATGGTGCCCAACAGCACCAGGTCGATGTCGGCCGGCGCGACGCCGGCGGTGGCGATGCACTGCCGGGCCGCCTCGACGGCCAGGTCGCTGGTGGCCACGTTCGGGGCGGCGTGGCGGCGTTCCACGATCCCGGTGCGCTGCACGATCCAATCGGCGTCGTAGCCCAACGCCGCCAGATCCTCGTTGCGAATGCAGTTCTCGGGGACGCTGCTGCCGATGCCCACCACTTGCACGCCCATGAGCCGGCCCAGGCGGGAACGCTTCAAGGGAACCGCGCTGGCGGCCGCGGCCACGCCAGGCTGGCTGTCCCGCGCCGGCTGCACCCGCTGCGGCGAGTTGCCAACAAAATGGGTAACGTCCACGATTGCCATGGGCTGCTCTTCCTTTGCCAAAGGCTTAATTCTAGGGGTTCTGGACGGCCACCTCAAGGCCGACGACCAAGTGTAAAGGGCCAGTTCCCCACTTTCTGGTTATATGCCTAGTAATTCCCATTCGTTAAACTTATACATTGAACATCCATGAGTCATGCTACCCCAGGAGCTTACGGTGTGTATGTTGGCCATCCTTTATCGCGTCGCCCGCAATACCCCTATTTTGGTTGCTGCTAACCGCGAAGAATTTTTTTCGCGGCCCACGCAATATCCCAAAATCCAGCCCGGAACACCGCGGGTGGTGTGCGGAATCGACCGTCAGGCGGGCGGGACCTGGCTGGGCGTCAACCAGTTCGGGTTGTTGGTCGCCGTGACCAACCGCCCCAAGGCGATGGTGCCCCTGGAGCCTCGTTCGCGCGGGCTGCTCTGCCGCGATCTGTTGGATCGGCGCAACGCCCGGGAAGCCGTCGATCACGCCGTCAAGGAACTGAGCGGCGGGGCCTACGCCGGGGCCAATTATCTCTGCGCCGACGGCAAACATGCAGCCGTGGTCTATGGCGGCAACCGCGTCGAAGTCGCCGAGTTGACCCCGGGACTGCACACGCTTACCAACGGCAACCTCGACGATCCGCGCGACCAGCGTCATGAATTCATCCGCCGCATGCTCACGCTGCATACGCTCGACTCGGCGGTGACCTTCCTGGCAGTGGCCAGCCGGGCGTTCTCGCGGAAGCCCGACGCCGAAGGCCGCCGCGGCGTGGTGCTCAGCGGCGGCGACTACGGCACGGTTTCCTCCACGCTGCTGTCGCTGTCGCGGAAGGTCCAGCAATCCAGCTATCAGTACAGTGCGGGCCCCCCCTCGGACGTTCCCTACGACGACCTTTCCGCCCTCTTGCGGCAAGTCCTCTCGGCCGGCCGCAATCGCAAGGCCGCCGGCAGCAACGGCGACAAGCCCAGCGCCGAGAAGAGCAAGGTCAAGAGCAAGAGCGCGAAGCCGCACGGCCAGTAGGGTCGCATGAAAGTCGCCTTCTTCACCGGCCGGCGTGAACTGGAGATTGCCGAAGTCGCCGCGCCTCGGTTGACGCGCCCCGACGGCGTGTTGCTGCGCATCGATCGGGCCGGCATCTGCGGCTCCGACGTCCACTATTACCTCGACGGCCGCATCGGCGACCAGGTCCTGCAGTATCCCTGCACGCTCGGTCACGAATGCGCCGGCACCGTGCTGGAGGTTGGCGCCGCGGTGAACTCGGTCCAACCCGGCGATCGCGTGGCCGTCGATCCGGCCCTGGTTTGTGGAACGTGCGATCAATGCCGCGCGGGCCGCTCCAACACCTGCCGCAACCTGCAATTCATGGGCTGTCCGGGGCAAGCCCCGGGCGCCGTGGCCGAATATCGCGTCGTGCCCGCGGAAAACTGCTTCCCCGTGCCGGCGACGATGTCGCTGGACGAGGCGGCCCTGATCGAACCGCTGTCGATCGGCCTTTATGTGGTGCAGCGGGCGGGCGTGGGGCCCGCGGCGCGACTGGCCGTGCTCGGCGCCGGACCGATCGGCCTCAGCGTGCTGCTGTGTGCCAAGGCCACCGCGTCCTGCACGGTCTATGTGACCGACCTGCTGGACGAGCGTTTGGCCGTCGCCCGGCAATGCGGCGCCGACTGGACCGGCAATGCGCGGCGCGAGGACGTCGTCGCCGCGCTGGCCGAGCGAGAACCCCGGGGCCTCGACCTGGTTTTCGAGTGTTCCGGCGACCCGGCCTGCATCGACCAGGCGCAGCGGATGCTGACCCCCGGCGGCGTCTTGATGTTGGTGGGCATTCCGCCCGCCGGGCCGGTTGCTTTCGATGCCCATCACATGCGGCGTGCCGAGCTCACCTTCAAGAGCGTCCGCCGGCAGAAGGGCTGCGTGGCCCCGGCCATCGAGTGGGTGAGTCAGGGGCGCATCGATCCGCGGCCGTTGTTGACTCATTGTTTTCCTTTGGCGGAGATTCGCGCGGCCTTCGAGTTGGTGGCCGGCTATCGGGACGGCGTGATCAAGGCGGTGGTGGTGGTGAGCGCGGCGGCTGAAAAATAGGAGGGAAAAAGGCAAGGAAGCCACAGAGGACACAGAGAGCACAGAGAAAGAATATGAACGGGAAGGAAGAAGGACGAATCTCGGATCTCAGATTTCAAATCTCAAATCTTCGGATTCGAGATTCTCGTTCTTCAATTCTCTGTGCCCTCTGTGTCCTCTGTGGCTAAATTTCTTCCGACCCTGTGGTTCTTTTTCGGCCCGGTAAAAAAACAGCCGCTGCCTCGGACTGGCCAAGGCGGCGGCTCTGAAATCAAACCTCCCGCAGATTGCGACTGGATGCGTCGCTGCGAGACGAGCGAGGGTCGGGCGTGCTGTTGCACAAGCCCTTGGCTGACCCTGACTCACGCAAAAGGGTTGGCACCTCCGTCGGAATTACACGCGGTGAGGCTTGATTTCAAACACAATCCGCGGCACGGTTCTGCAACCGACAGCGGATTGTCCACAACCACTATCGGCAGTTGTCCCCGGCCGATTGCAGCCGAATTTTTCAGCTTCTTCGCCGGGCCTGCCAGACATCTCTATTGTAGCTCGGAAAACTCCCGGGGACACCCCCAAACTACTTTTTTCCCAGCCGCCGCTGCTGCTGAAAAAAACGGCTGAGGATCTGACCGCAGGGCTCGGCCAACACGCCGCAAACCACCTCGCAGCGATGATTCAACCGCTCGTCGTCGAGAAGATGATAGAGGGTCTGGACTGCCCCGGCCTTGGGGTCAGCCGCCCCATAGACCACCAGCGGTATTCGCGCCTGGACAATCGCGCCGGCACACATCGGGCACGGCTCCAGCGTCACGTAAAGTGTGCAGCCGTCCAACCGCCACGACGCGCGGGCCGCCGCAGCCTGCGTAATGGCGATCATCTCGGCGTGGGCCGTGGGGTCGTGAAGCTGTTCGCGTTGATTATGCGCCCGGGCGATCACGCGGTTGTCGGCAACGATCACCGCGCCAATGGGCACTTCCTCCTCGCTCATGGCCAGTTCGGCCTCTTGCAGGGCCTGTTTCATCCAGTGTTCGTGCATGATCGTTACCCTCCAACCTCGACCTCAAGCGGTCGCGCCCACACGTTGTTGCGCAATCCCTGGCCCAGGCCGATGGTTTGCAATTGCACCGGCCCGCTACCCAACGTGGCCGAATCGATATCGACATGGCCCTGGGCGCCGGCGATTTTTCCCACCACCCGGCTGCCTTGGAAGATCACGATGTTGGCCGAGCCCGGGGCCTTCACCGTGACCGCCAAAGATTGGCCCGCGCCGACCGCGTGCGGCGGCGTGCAGGACACGTCGATGGTGCGCTGGTGATTGTCCGTGATGACGGGCAGGATTTGCCGTCCCTGGGAGCGGATCGCGCCCGCCTCGATCGCCACCACGCGCAACTCGTGAGCGCCGTCGGCCAGCAGATTCGTGTCCAGCTTCAGCGTGCCGCCGGGGACACAGCTCGTCAGCCGCAGCCCGTCGACGAACAACTCGAAATGATCGACGCCGTTTTTGCCCGCCGGCACGGCCGTGGGCCGCAACGCCAGCGGCCCTTGCACCGTGGCGCCCGCCTGCACGCCGGCGACGCTCACCTGGGGAATGTCGGCCCAGGGGCGGCAGAGCGGATCGCCCACGATGAGCAACTGGTACGGTCCGCGCACCGATTGATAAAAGGCCTCGGCCAACGTGCAGCCGCGGGCGTAATGGACCTGGACCATTGGATCGGGGAATTTGTTGGCGATGGCGTAGGGCTCGGTCACGGTGCCGCTGGCGCCGGCGGCCCCATAGCGAAGCAGTTCCGACAGCGGCGTCTGGCCCGCGCCGGCGCTCATCATGCCGCCGAAGCTGGTGAAGTGCTCGCAAATGGCGCCGGGAAGGATGGTGCTGCCGGAGGACTTCCAGTCGAACGAGGCGGCGCCGATCATGGCCCCTTGCACGTCGTTCTTGTGTTGAGGAATAGTCCCTTCGATGATTTCCGCTTGCACGCCGAGGCTCTTCAGGGCCCGCACGGCGCCGAGGAAGCCGTCCTGGCGGACGCGCGAGCGGATATCGCCGTTCTGGCAATAATAGATGGTGCCGCTGGGATGGGTGCCATCGGCGGCGGCGCTGCGGCGCAGATATTCGAGCACCTCGGCGACGGAGTTGCCGCGGCCGGCGGTCACGCCCAGCATGACCGACAACAGATAGTGGATGCCGCGGCTGCCGGGCGCGTCGGCTTTGACGCCGAAGTGCCGGCTGCTGCTGAACGCCGTCGAGAGGTCTTTTTGCTCGGCCGACGTCGGCACGTAGAGGTTGTTGCGCAGGCCGAGGTAGCTGGAATGGCCCGCGACGACCGGCTCCCAGAGGTACGTCAATCCGGTAAGGGAGCCAACCGGCGTGAGTACCTTGACCCAAGCGGGCGGGCCGGCGTC
>CAYYBU010000105.1:0-7591 GCA_964469945.1 uncultured Planctomycetaceae bacterium | reverse complement strand
GCCCCGGCGGCGTACCGCAAAGCAGCGAGTTGCCGCACTTGACGTGGGTGTCGATGGTCACGAAGGGCTCGTCCTTCATGGCCGAATTGATCCAGAGGCTCAGCTTCGTGAGCATGACCGCGGTGGAGTCCTTGTCCACGCCGAACACGCCGTGCTGGGTCACGTGGCGCTTCCAGTGCTGGTAAGAGCGACGGTCGTCGAGTTCCTCGCAGCGGGCCGCGACGCAGTTGACGTACTCGACCAGAAAATGGCCGCTGCCGCAGGCCGGATCGAGGCAAACCAGCTCCCAAGGCTTGCGGCCGGGGGAGCGCGCCAGGGCCTCGTCGACGGCGTGCTCGACGAGGAATTTCGTCACCGACTGGGGCGTATAGAAAGTCCCTTCCTTGCGGCGCGTGTCGCGACTCACCTGCGGATCGAGCCGGCGCTCCTTGATCTCGATGACGTAGCCGAGGAACCTCTCGTAGATGTTGCCGAGAATCCGCGGGTTGATCTGTGAGTAGTCGATGGCCCGGCCCATGGCCTCCCGCGACAACTTCAGCAGCACGTCCTTGAACAGGCCGTCGTCGATCCGCAGTTGGGGGTCGTCCAGAACGGGATCGGGATCGAACAGCGCGCCGTCGTAAGGGTAGATGCCGAAGCGGTTCTCGCTGCGGCCATCGAGCCAGGCAAAATATTGCTGCACATAGCCGTAAAGGGTCGCCGCGTGCCCCCATTTGCTGTCCTGCTCGAAGCGTTCGACGATGTCGCGGGCAAGAAATGCCTTGGGCAACAGGGGCGTGTCTTCGGCAAAACGAATGAACATCAGCCGAAACAGCAGCTTGACGACCGCCTCGTTGATTTGCGATTGCGGCCGATCGGGCAACTGCGACTGGATGGCGCGAAAAAGGACCAGCCGGCTTTCCACCAGCTTGTCGTAAATCGCCTCGCTGATCGACTCCTGCCACTGTTCGCTTTGCTTGCGCAGCTCGTCCAATGGGCAGATGCCGTCCCGGTCCGGCAAAAAGGCGGCCCTACGGAACGTGGCGTAGAATCGCAGGAACTGCGATCGGTTCTCGATCAGGTCGCTCAGCAGATAGCGCTCGCAGGCGCTCAGGGGGCTCTCGCTGCCCTTGAGTTGCGTCTTGTAAAGCCGCCATTCGGCCCCGCTGCTGACCACGAACCAGCGGCAATTGGACAAGCCCGCATAATCCCAGCCCTGCCGGACCGGCGAGCGATTGGAACCATCCTTCTTGTCGAGCGGTTTTCCCCATGCCTTGGCTTCCATGGGGACGTCGTTGCCGCCGATATGGAAGAAGTACTCGACCGCCCCGGCACTGCCGCCGGCGCCGGCATGGTTGACCGCGTGCTCGGCGTCGTTCTCGCTATGGCTGAAACCAAGAATCTCATAGAGAATGGGCTCGATGATCTTCTCGCGTGTGTTGGCTTCGCCGCTGATCCGCTTTCGTTCCAGATCCGCGCAGGAGGCGCGAAACTCGCGCGTGTGGAGTAGCGCCGCCCCGGCATCGGAGAGATGGCTGGCAACTGCTTCGACATCCTGGCGGCGAAACAGGGAACTCGGGACCGGGTCGGACATACTGGCCTCCAAAGCGGGCAGTATAACCCAAGTTCAAGAAGGGGTGAAGGCCCCGATGTACCCCATCGTGGGTGGGGTATGGTTGTATCCGGTCGTGCCGGCGCGAGCCAGACTCGCGACCGAGGAGAACAGGCGATACCCTTCCAGGCCCATCAAAACAGGGTGGAATTGGCTGTAGGCTTGCGATTGGCCGACCATTCCAACACCATTGGGGTGAATCTGGCCACCTTTTTTCCCGTCCTGATGTAATGCTGACGGCCGTGAACCTTTCGCCACGTATGGCACTTTCTGGCCATCGTTCCTGCCCAAACCGATGAATTTTCACCAATCCGGCCCCAATCGATAATTTCTTGGCGATTGGCCATTGACCGACTCCCCCACCGTATGTTAAAGTTGTCGATATTGATTTATCGATACGAGATTATCGAACAAACGCCAATCGGGAGGGCCAAGCCATGACAAGCGACTCGATCGCCAACAGCGACACGGCCGGCAGCGGCGACACGATCAAGGCGGTACCGCTGCCCAGCGTACGCCGCCTGCCCACCTACCTGCGACTGCTCTATGCCCTCAAAGGCCGCGGCCGCGAGGTCGTCTCCTGCACCTATATCGCCGAGGACCTCGGTCTGGTCAGCGTACAGGTTCGCAAGGACCTGGCCATGACGGGCATTGTGGGCCGGCCCAAGGTGGGCTATGACGTGACCGAGTTGATCGACGCCATCGAGCGTTTCCTGGGCTGGAAGAACACGGCCGACGCCTTCGTGATCGGCGTCGGCGGCCTGGGCAGCGCGCTATTGGGCTACGAGGGCTTCAAAGAATACCACCTCAACGTGCTGGCCGGCTTCGACATCGATCCGGCCAAGATCGACAGCGAGATCCACGGCAAGCAGATCTTCGCCATGGACCGGCTGCCCGACCTGCTCCACCGCATGCACGTGTTGGTCGGCATTCTCACCGTGCCCGCCGCCGCGGCCCAGGAAGCGGCCGACGTCATGGTGCGCTCGGGGATTCGAGCCATTTGGAACTACACGCCGGTGCCGCTGCAAGTGCCCGACACGGTGATCGTCGAGGATGTGAAACTGGCGGCCAGCCTGGCGGTGCTTTCCAGCCGCCTGGCCGAGATGCTGCGAAAGAAGTCGGTCCTGTCTATTGAAACGGAGGAGCCCACGTGGAACAAGAATTGAGTTGTGAACCGAATCCCGAAATGGCGTCCGCGGCGCCGCCGCTCCCTGCGACGGCGCCGGCCCCGGCGGCCCCGTCGCCGTCGCGCCAATTCGCCAAGGTCTGCGAGGTGTTGGATCGTCACGATCGCAACCCGGCCCGGCTGATCCCCATCCTCCAGGAAGTCCAGGCGGAATACCGCTATCTGCCCGAGGAAGTGCTCACGCTGGTCGCCACCTCGCTGGGCCTGCCGCCGGCGCGGGTGTTCGGCGTGGCCACGTTCTACTCGCACTTCACCTTGAAGCCGCGGGGCAAGTACACCATTCGCCTCTGCGACGGCACGGCCTGCCACGTGCGCGACTCGGTGACGATCCTGGAAGCCCTCTATCGCCGCTTGGGCGTGGAAGCGAACCGCAACACCACGCCCGACATGCTGTTCACCGTCGAGACGGTCTCCTGCCTGGGCGCCTGCGGGCTGGCCCCGGTGGTGCTGATCAATGAGGAAGTTCACGGCCTGATGACCGCGGAGAAGGCCCTGCAACTCGTGGACGAGATTGCCGCGAAGGAAGGTGTTCGATGATTCGCACGATTGCAGCATTGGCGGAAAAATCGGTCGATCTGGAGGCCATTACGCGGCAGTACGAGGCCGCGTCAGCGCAGCTTCAACGCCGCGTCGTGGTGTGCGCCGGCACCGGTTGCATGGCCGGCGGCGCGATGGCCGTGTTCCACGAGTTCGTCGCCCGCATCGCCGAGAGCGGGCTGGCGGTGACGACCGCACTGAAGGCGGAAGATGGCGGCGGCGGCCACGCCGACATGTATCTGTCCAAGAGCGGCTGCCAGGGATTCTGCCAGATGGGACCGCTGGTGACGATCGAGCCCGACGGCATTCTCTACACCAAGGTGCAGCCGGCCGACGTGGTCGAGATTCTCGACCGTACGCTGAAGCACCATGAGCTGGTCGAACGGTTGTTGTACGTGGATCCCTCGACCGGCGAGCACTGCCAGGGCCCGGGCGAGATCCCGTTCTATCAACGTCAGCAGCGCGCCGTGCTACAACTTTGCGGGCGGGTCGATCCGGAGGACATCCGCGAGTATATCCATCAAGGCGGCTACGCGGCGGCCCGGCGAGCGTATCGCGAAATGAGCGCCGAGGCCGTCTGCGAGGAGTTGACCCACTCCGGGTTGCGCGGCCGGGGCGGCGGCGGCTTTCCCACCGGGCGGAAGTGGGAACTCACCCGCCGCCAAGTGAGCGACAAGAAGTACGTCATCTGCAACGGCGACGAAGGCGATCCGGGCGCGTTCATGGATCGCAGTGTCATGGAGGGGAATCCTCATAGCTTGGTCGAGGGCATGATGATCGCCGCCCGGGCCATCGGCGCCGACGAGGGTTTCGTCTACGTGCGGGCCGAGTACCCGCTGGCGGTGCAGCGTGTGCGGCGGGCGGTTCAGGACGCCACGGCGGCGGGCATCCTCGGCGACAACGTCTTCGGTTCCGCGGCCGCCTTCCGCATCCACGTGATGGAAGGGGCCGGGGCCTTCGTCTGCGGCGAGGAAACCGCCCTGATGGCCTCGGTCGAGGGCAAGCGCGGCATGCCGCGTCCCAAGCCGCCATTTCCGGCCCAGAGCGGTTTGTGGGGCAAGCCCACGGTCATCAACAACGTCGAAACGCTGGCCAACGTGCCCTTGATCCTGCGGCACGGCGCGGCCCAGTTCCGCCGTCGCGGCACGCCCAATTCGCCCGGCACCAAGACCTTCGCCTTGACCGGCCACGTGGCCAACACGGGCTTGATCGAGATCCCCTTCGGCGCCACCCTGCGCGAGATCGTGCTGGAGATCGGCGGCGGGGTGCTCGACGACCAGGGCCACCGCACCGGCGACTGTTTCAAGGCCGTGCAGATCGGCGGTCCTTCGGGCGGATGTCTGACCGAGGCGCACCTGGACCTGCCTATGGACTTCGATTCGCTGCAAAGCGTCGGCGCCATGGTCGGCTCGGGCGGCCTGGTGGTGCTGAATCGCCAGACCTGCATGGTGCAGGTGGCGCGGTTCTTCATGCAGTTCACCCAGAACGAGTCGTGCGGCAAGTGCGTGCTGTGCCGCGAAGGGACCAAGCAGATGCTGGCCCTCCTGGACGACATCATCGAGGGCCGGGCCGACGCCCACACCATCGAGCTTTTGGCGCAACTGGCGCCGGTGGTGCGTAAGGGTTCGTTGTGCGGGCTGGGCAAGACGGCCCCCAACCCGGTGTTGTCCACCTTGCGTTACTTCCGCGCCGAGATCGAGGCCCACGTGTTCCAGAAGCGCTGTCCGGCCGGCCGTTGCAAGGCCCTGCGGAGCCCGGAAATCCTGGCCGAGGTGTGCAAAGGCTGCACGGTCTGCACGCGGAAGTGTCCCGTGGGAGCCATCAGCGGCGAACGCAAGCAGCCGCACCACATCGATCCCCAGAAGTGCATCAAGTGCGGAGCGTGCGCGGCGGCCTGCAAGTTTCATGCGATTTTAGGAGTGTAAATCATGGAAAACAAACCCACGCTGACCATCGACCATCTGGTGGTGCCCATCGAGGGCGAGCGCAACCTGTTGGACGTCGCCCGCAAGGCCGGCATCGAGATTCCCACCTTCTGCTATCATTCGCAACTGAGCATCTACGGCGCCTGCCGCTTGTGCCTGGTCGAGGTGGAAGGCCGCGGCATCGTGGCCAGTTGCTCGACGCCGCCGGAAGCGGGCCTGAAGGTGCGGACCCACACCGAGGAGATTCGCCAGATGCGGCGCATCGCCCTGGAGTTGATCCTGGCCAATCACGAGCAGACCTGTCCGACGTGTCCCAAGGGCGCGGCCTGCCAGTTGCAGTACCTTACGCGCCGGCTCGGCGTGGACCAGGTGCGCTTCAAGCCGACCCACAAGCCGCAGCCGCTGGACCGATCGAGCCTGTCGTTGGTGCGCGATCCGAACAAGTGCATCCTCTGCGGCGACTGCGTGCGGGCCTGCGACGAGATCCAGGGGATCGGCGCCATCGACTTCGCCTATCGCGGCGCGGCCGCCTGCGTGGTCTCCGCCTTCGGCAAGAACCTGGCCGAGGTCGAGTGCGTCAACTGCGGGCTGTGCGCCTCGGTCTGTCCGACCGGCGCGATCACGCCGCGCAGCGAGACCGAAACGGTGTGGAAGGACCTGGACAACGCCAAGAAAACCGTGGAGGCGCAGATTGCCCCGGCGGTTCGCGTGGCCCTGGGCGAGTTGTTCGGCATGGCACCGGGCACCATCGAGATCGGACGCATCGTCGCGGCACTGAAGGCGTTGGGCTTCGCCCACGTCTACGACACCAGCTTCGCCGCCGACATGACGGTGATCGAGGAGGCCGGCGAGTTTCTCGATCGCAAACAGAAGGGCGAGCGGCTGCCGCAGTTCACATCCTGCTGTCCCGGCTGGGTGAAGTTCGCCGAGCAGTTCTGCCCCGACATGCTGCCGCGGCTGTCGAGTTGCCGGTCGCCGCAACAGATGTTCGGCTCGTTGGCCCGGAAGATGCTGCCGGCCCAGTTGGGCATCGAGCCCGAGAATCTGGTGATCGTGTCGATCATGCCCTGCACGGCCAAGAAGTTCGAGGCCAAGTTGCCCAAGTTCGCCCGCGGCGGCAAACCGGAAGTGAATCACGTGCTGACCACGCAGGAGTTGGCGCAGATGATCGTCGAGGCGGGGATCCAGTTCCCGCAGCTCGAACCGCAGTCGCTCGATTTGCCGCTGGGTTTCAAGACCGGGGCGGGCGTGATCTTCGGCGCCAGCGGCGGCGTCACCGAGGCCGTGCTGCGCTACGCGGTCGAGAAGCTCAAGGGCGTGCGGCTCGACGCGGTCGACTTCCAGGAGGTCCGCGGCGAACAGTGTCGGCGCGAGGCGAGCATCACGGTCGGCGACACCACGCTCAAGCTGGCCGTGGTCCACGGTCTGAAGAACGCCGCGGCCATCGTGGAGAGCATTCGCGCCGGCCGCTGCCAGTACGACCTGATCGAAGTGATGGCCTGCCCCGGCGGCTGCATCGGCGGCGCCGGGCAGCCGGTCAGCCGCGATCCGGACGCGCGGCGTCTGCGCGGCAAGGGCCTCTACACGGCCGACAAGATGATGCAGCTTCACAAGCCGCAGGACAACCACATGGTGGCCGACTGTTACGCCAAGCATCTCGACGGCCCGGGGAGCAAGACGGCGCATCGCCTGCTGCACACCAGCTATCAGAACCGGCGGCGGATCGTCGGCGAACCGCTGGTGCTGTTGGACAACGATCGCGCTCAGAAGCTGTGCGTTTCGGTCTGCGTGGGCACGAGTTGCTTCGTGCGCGGCTCGCAAACGCTCTTGAAGGCCCTGCTGGAACGGTTGGAAGTGCTCGGCCTGGACGACCTGGTCGAGGTCCGCGCCACCTTCTGCTTCGAGCGCTGCGATCGCGGCCCGACCATTCACGTCGGCCAGCGCACTATCGAGCATTGCACCTTGGACATGGCCCTGGAAGCGGTCCAGGAGGAGACGAAGAAGCTGCTCAGTGAAGTGGCATGATTTCAACGTATCCGGCACACTCCGTGTGCCGTTGGCCGGCGGCACACGGAGTGTGCCGGATACATTCTCGCGGAGTGATTTATTGCGGCCCGTGTCGGTAACGGAACGGGTGCCACTGGCTCTGCCAGTACTGATGACTGTATCAACGAGGATGGACGCATGACGACAGCCCCCACCCCGGATGTTCCCCGGCAGGTCTTGTTCACCAACAAGGCGCGGTGCCGCGACTGCTACCGCTGCGTGCGCGTTTGCCCGGTCAAGGCAATTCGCATGCACGATGGGCAGGCCTATGTCGTCGACCCACGGTGCATCGGATGCGGAACCTGC
>CAYYBU010000104.1:0-7626 GCA_964469945.1 uncultured Planctomycetaceae bacterium | reverse complement strand
GCGATTATTGCAAACCAATCCTCGACTCGCTACGTAGCTACCGTTATCCCGAACTTCGGGTATATTTGGACGATGATCGAGTTGAGGCTGCAGCAGCTCCGTTGCCGCCGCTTTCCGCCCGTTGGCTCTTCGCGTGCAACCTTCCCTGCTACGGGGGAGGACTGCGAATCGCGCCGCAGGCCGACGGAGCCGATGGGCTCTTGGACATCTGCCTGTTTCGTCGCGGAAACGTCTGGAACGGGTTGCGCTACCTTGGCGCGGTGCTGTTGGGAAGGCAGCAGACGTTGGCCGACTGCGCGGTACGGCGGACACGTCGGCTGCGCATCACCGCCGAGGCCGAGGTCCCCTATCAGTTGGATGGCGACCCGGGGGGCGTCTTGCCGCTGGAGATCGAACTGGTGCCGCGGCGGCTGACGCTGTTGGTTCCGGGACGCGAGCAAACTTCCCCTGAAAACGAGAACTCTCACCAATAACCTACCGGACACACTGTAGTAGGCACACGCCGTGTGCCGTTCGCGGACAGCACACGCCGTGTGCCTACTACAAAACCCTGAGGAATGCCGTGTCGGAGAACCCCGTTACCATCGGATCGTACCGTTGCGGCCGCGGCCAGCCGCTGTTGGTGATTGCCGGGCCGTGCGTCATTGAAGACGAGACGGCCACCGTCGAGATCGCCCAGCAGTTGAAACAAATCGGTGCGCAGTTGTCGCTGCCGGTGATCTTCAAGGCCTCTTTCGACAAAGCCAACCGTACCAGCATCGATTCCTATCGTGGCCCCGGACTGACGCGGGGGCTGGCGGTGCTGCGGCGGGTGCGGCAGGCGACCGGTCTGCCGGTGACCACCGACATCCATCTGCCCGAGCAGGCCGCCCCCGTGGCCGAGGTGTGCGAATTGTTGCAGATTCCCGCCTTTCTCGCTCGGCAGACCGACCTGCTGGTGGCCGCCGCGGCCACGGGCCGGGCGGTCCACGTGAAGAAAGGCCAGTTCCTCGCCCCCTGGGACATGAAACACGTGGTGGGCAAGCTGCAAGCGGCCGGCTGCCGCCACATCCTGCTGGGCGAACGGGGGACGTTCTTCGGTTACGGCCGGCTAGTCAACGATATGCGCGCCATCCCGCAAATGCAGGCCCTGGGCGTGCCGGTCATCTTCGATGCCACCCATAGCGTGCAAGAGCCGGGCGGACTGGGAGCCACCACCGGCGGCAATCGGGCCCTGGTCGAGCCGTTGGCCCGCGCGGCCGTCGCGCTGGGCGTGGACGGCCTGTTCTTCGAGACTCATCCCCAGCCCGACGCCGCCCTGAGCGATGGCCCCAACATGATTCCGCTGGACCAGTTCGCCGGCCTGCTCCAGCGGCTGCTGCGGATCCGCCACACCGTGGAGCAACTGCCATGAATTCCGCCCTCTGCCCAGGGTTGACTCCGTACTGTCGTGGTGCAGCCGTCCCGGCTGCTCATGCAGGCGGGACGCCTGTACCACAAGCGGGACGGAAATGGGCCCCGTTGTGGCCGCTGCTGGGCATGCTGCTGCTTTGCGCCGGATGCCGCCCTGACGGCCAGGCGTCGTCCAACGCCGGTCCGGGCAGCGGCGGCAGCGCGGAAGCGGCCGAGCAATGGCGCGATGAGTTGTTCACCTACGCCGTCAACAACGTCAACCGGTTGGAAGAATTCGACGCCGGCGACATCATGCCGCAACTCATGCGGGGGCTCAACAATGCTACGGAGTCGCAAGCCGCCGGCGAGACCAAGACCGACTCGCTGGCGGCCACCTGGCCGGAGCCGGAGATGCTTCGCCAGGTGGTCAATCGCCTGAATCAATGGACGCCGACGCAGGAGCCGCCGGCGGACTGGAAACCGGATCCCATGACCGCACTGCTGCCCGCTTCGGTGCGCGAGTTGGCGCCGGTGCGCAACCTGGACAACATGGAGTTCTCCTCCTACGACGGCTTTTGCTTGCAGGAGGCCGTTTGGTTGCGTGAACTCTCCAATTGGGCCCGTGGCAGCGGGCAGGACGATCTCCAGCGGACCAGGAACCTCTTCGACTGGACGGTCCGCAACATCCAGCTCGACGCGGAGGCCCTCGATCGCACGCCGCAGTTTCCTTGGGAAACACTCTTGCTGGGGCAGGGCACGGCCCTGGAGCGGGCCTGGGTCTTCATGCTGCTGGTCCGCCAACAAGGGCTGGACGCCGCCGTTTTGGCCGTGGATACCTCGGCCGCCCGCAAGCAGGCGGCGGCCGTGGGCAAGCAGGCGGCCGTGGGCAAGCACGCCGCCGAGAAGGCCGACAAGGTGGTCCATGAGGAGGCCGGCCCGGCGACGCCGATTTCCATTACCGATCTGCAGCCCTGGTGTGTGGCCGTGCTCATCGAGGGAAAGCTCTACCTGTTCGACCCGGCCTTGGGCTTGCCGATTCCCGCGCCGGGCAAAATTCGTCGGGACCGTGCCGGGCAACTCGACCTGCGGCCGGCCACGTTGGCGGAAGTGATCGCCGACCCCGGCTTGTTGCGGCGTCTGGACTTGAGCCCGGCGCAGCTCTATCCGCTGAAGGCCAAGGATCTCCGACACCTCGTGTTGTTGGTGGAAAGCTCGCCGTCCTGCCTGGCGAAGCGGATGAAGCTGGTGGAATCGCATCTGGCTGGCAAGCAGAAGATGGTGTTGACCACGGCGCCCAGCGAGCAGGCCCAGCGGTTGCAGAAGGCGGCCGGGCAGGGGGTCGTCGCGCAACTGTGGCTGTTCCCCTACCAAACCCTCCAGCAGCGATTGCAGTTGAGTCCGCAGGGAATCGCCGAACGGCTCATGATGCTATTGCCGTTTTATGCCCTTCCCTCGGCACCCTTGTATCACGGGCGCGTGACCCATTTGAAGGGGCAGTTCACCGACGAGCAAGGGGCGACCGCCAGCTACCAGGCCGCCCGGCCTTCCGATACGGAGGTGGCCAACAGTGAGCCGAAACGCGCGGAAGTGTATTTCAAGACCGCCGTGCAGGTCATCGAGTCACTGCCGCCCGCGCAACAAGCGGCGGCTACCGAGCGGGCCAAAGAATGGGCCGGGCGAAGTGCCCGCGTGGAAACAAACTATTACTACCGCGGCAAGCTGAGCGCCAGTTATTGGTTGGGGGTGATCGCCTTCGAGCGGGGGAACTACGCCTCGGCGATCGACTATTTCACCAAACGGACCCTGGATGTGACCAGTCACAGCCCCTGGGCGCAGGGCGCACGCTATAATTTGGCCCGCGCCTACGAAGCCTTGGGCCAAGTGGACAAGGCCATCGAGCAGTATCGGGCCGCGGAGGCGTCGCCCGCCCAAGGAGGCAGCCTGCTGCGGGCACAATGGCTGAAAGGAATGGACGAAGGCGGAAGGACGAAGGATGAAAAGAAAGTTAGGAAAGAAGGAAAGGATGGGCGAAATCCGAAGAGTCTACCTCTCCATCCGGTGGGGTGGTAGTGGTGAGGGGGAGTCGCCAAAAAACCATCCATGACGGCCCCGGCTGCTCAATGGCACACTTACTCCCTATCCATGACCCAACTTGAGATGGGGTGCTTTGCGGATGGCTTCTAAAAATCCGACAACTGTCATCCTTTTCCCCGCCCTTGCCGATTCCCGCCGCCGATGTTAAACTGACGAATTCGCACGATTTCCCCGAAGCGTCGTTGTAAAGGATAGGCAGTCGGATCATGAAAGATGGCATTCACCCCAAGTACGTAGAGACCAAGGTCACCTGCGGTTGCGGCAACACGTTCATGACCCGCAGCACCGTGGCGGAATTGAAAGTCGATATTTGCAGCGCTTGCCATCCCTTCTATACGGGCAAGCTGAAATACGTGGACACCGCCGGCCGCATCGAGAAGTTCCAGAAGAAATTCGCCAGCACCGGTTACGTCAGTCTGCAGCGCGGCAAGAAGAAGCCGGCCGAAGCGGCCGCCGCCGCGGAACCGGCAAGCTGACCGCCGGCCCCGTGGCCTTCGCTGCTGTCCGTCTGTAGGCGCCGCGGGCGCGGCGCGTCCGTGCCTTTCGCCACACGTCGATAACTATGCGCGATCAGTTGGAAGCAAACCTCGCACGCTTCGCAGAGCTGGAACGGCAGCTTGTCGATCCTGACGTGTTGTCCAATCCGTCGCGCATGTCGGTGATTTACCGCGAACATGGCTCGTTGGCCAAGCAGGCCACCAAGTATCGCCGCTTCAAGAATCTCAACGCCCAGATTGCCGAAGCGTCGGAGATGCTCGCCAGCGCCGACGCCGAGATCCGCCAACTGGCCGAGGCCGAGCTGCCCGCGCTGAAAACCGAACGCGACGCCTTCTGGAACGAGTTGCTCGACATGACCGTCGGCGGCGAGGACGCCAACCGCACGCGCTGCGTGCTGGAGATCCGCGCCGGCACCGGTGGCGACGAGGCGGCCCTGTTCGCCCGCGATCTCTACGAGATGTACAAACACTACGCGGAGAGCAATCGCTGGAAGGTCGAGATCCTCGACATGAGCCCGACCGAGTTGGGCGGCTTCAAGGAGCTCATCCTCGGTTTGGAGGGCGAGGCCGTCTATCGCCGGCTGCACTACGAGAGCGGCGGCCACCGCGTGCAACGCGTCCCCGAGACGGAGGCCAAGGGCCGGGTTCATACCTCGGCGGCCACGGTGGCCGTGATGGCCGAGCCCGAGGACGTCGAGATCGACATCAAGCCGGACGATTACCGCCGCGACGTGTTTCATGCCAGCGGGCCCGGCGGGCAGCACGTCAACAAGACCGCTTCGGCCGTGCGGCTGACGCACTATGCCAGCGGCATCGTGGTTTCCTGCCAGGACGAGAAGAGCCAGCACAAGAATATGGCCAAGGCGTTGCGCGTGCTGAAGACCCGCCTCTACGAGGCCCATCGCGAAGAGGAGCATCGCCGCCGCTCCGACGAGCGAAAGACCAAGATCGGCTCCGGCGACCGCAGCGAGCGCATCCGCACCTACAACTTCCCGCAGAACCGCTTGACCGACCACCGCATCAACCAGAACTGGAACCTGGAAAACGTGATTGCCGGCAACCTCGATCCAGTGATCGAGGCCCTGCTGGAGGCCGAGCGGCAGGAGCAGCGTGCCGCCTTTGGGGCCTTGGAATAAAGATGTCCACCACCGAGCCTTGGACCGTCGGCCGCCTGTTGCAGTGGACCACCGAATTCTTGAAGGCGCATCGGGCGGAGTCGCCGCGGTTGGACGCCGAAGTGTTGCTGGCCGAATCGCTCCGCTGCCGGCGGATCGAGCTCTATACGGCCTTCGACCAAACGCCCAGCGAGGAGCAACGGACCGCCTTTCGCGCGCTGGTCCGCCGCCGCGCCGACGGCGCCCCGGTCGCCTATCTGGTCGGCCGCCGCGAGTTCTATTCGCTCAGTTTCCGCGTCGGACCCGAAGTGTTGATTCCGCGGCCGGAGACCGAGTTGCTGGTGATCCGCCTGCTGGATTTGGCCCGGGCCCGGCCGGCCGGGGTGGCGCCGCTGGAGATCGCCGACGTCGGCACCGGTAGCGGCATCATCGCGGTCTGTGCGGCCAAACACTTGCCTTGCAGCCGCGTACTGGCCCTGGACAAGAGCCCCGCGGCGCTTTCGGTCGCGGCGACCAACGCGGCCGAGCATGGCGTCGTCGATCGGATCGAATTGCTGGAAAGCGACCTGCTGGCGGCCGTTCCCGCCTCGCGGCGATTTGATATCGTGGTCAGCAATCCGCCTTACGTGAGTCGTGCGGAATACGAGCAATTGCCGCCGGACGTGAAGAACTTCGAACCCCGCGAGGCCTTGTTGGCCGGTCCCTTGGGCACCGAAGTGATCGCGCGGCTGGTGCCGCAAGCGGCCGAACGGCTTAATCCCGGCGGACACTTGCTGGTGGAGATCAGCCCCATGATTCACGATGCCGTGGTGGCGATTCTGGCGGCCGAGGAGCGTCTGGAAGTGGGGCCCACGATCAAGGACCTCGCCCGTCGGCCTCGCGTCGTTCAGGCCCGGCGGCGATAGAACGTATCCGGCACACGCCGTGTGCCGATGGCCGGCGACACACGGAGTGTGCCGGATGCTTTGAATTCCCGATACCTACCATGTCCTCTTTCATCATTCATGGCGGCGTGCCCCTTCGCGGCCGGATTGCGGCCAGCGGCTCTAAAAACGCCGCGCTGCCAATGATGGCGGCGGCGATCCTCGCCAGCCAGCCGGTGCTGTTGGAGGGCGTGCCGCACGTGACCGACGTCCACACCTTGGCCGCGGTGCTGGAAGACTTGGGATTATCCATCGACTGGACGCCGCAAGGGTTGCGGCTGGAAACGGTCGATCCCGCGCCGCGCCGCGCCCGCTACCGCCTGGTCCGCCGTATGCGGGCGAGTTTCTGCGTGCTGGGTCCGCTGTTGGCCCGCCGCGGTAGCGCGGTGGTGCCGCTGCCCGGCGGCTGCAACCTCGGTGACCGGCCGGTCGATTTGCACCTCAAGGGACTGGCCGCCTTGGGCGCCGACCTGCGCCTGGAGCGGGGCTGCGTGGTGGCCTCCGCCCGGCAACTAGTCGGCGCCACCATCGACATGGGCGGCCCGCATGGGCCGACCGTCACCGGCACCGCCAACGTGCTCAGCGCCGCCGTGCTGGCTCGCGGCACGACGCTCATCCAAGGGGCCGCCCACGAACCGGAAATCGTCGACCTGGGCGGTTTCCTCAATGCCCTGGGGGCGCGCATCAGCGGCCTGGGCACCTCGACCCTCGAAGTCGAGGGCGTGCGCGAGCTGGGCGGAACCCGCTACCGCGTGATCCCCGACCGCATCGAGGCGGCCACGCTGCTGTTGGCCGCGGCCATCACCGGCGGCGAACTGGTCCTCGACGGCATTGTCCCCGCACATTTGCACGCCGTGCTGCAAGCGCTGGCGGCCACGGGCGCCCACGTCGAGACGGACGCCGATCGCGTGACCCTTCGCGCCGTGGGCCGGCCGAGGCCGGTTGACCTCCGTGCCGAGCCCTACCCGGGCATCCCCACCGATCTGCAAGCCCAATGGACCGCGCTGATGTCGCTGGCCGCGGGCGTTAGCACCATCGAGGATCGCGTGTTTCCCGCCCGCTTCCAGCACGCGGCGGAACTCGGCCGCCTGGGGGCGCGCGTGCGCTGTCGTCCCGGCGCGGCCCTGGTCCGCGGCGTTGGGCAACTCAGCGGCGCCCCGGTGACCGCCTTGGACCTGCGCGCCGGCGCCGCCTTGGTGTTGGCCGGCCTGGCCGCCTCAGGCGTTACGACCGTGCATCGCAGCGGTCATCTCGACCGCGGTTATGAGCGGCTGGAAGCGAAATTGCGCCAGCTCGGGGCGCGCGTGACGCGACCGTGTTATACTACTCTGGCCCCAGAAATGTAGGGTGGTACGTGCCGCGGGCGAAGATTGCCGCCTGGCGGTGAGACGCGTTTGCGATGATGGCCAGCCCGCGTCGGGAATCTTTCGCAGCGACTGGATGCTTTTGCGCAACGACGCCGATCTGCTCCGCGCCATCCCGCCGGAAAAGTCCGGCGACGCCAACCGCGTGCTGCGCTGGACCGACCAGTTCAGCAATCTGTTTCAGATCCTCAAGAGCGAATAGCCACGGCTTAGCACCGGTCCAAGTTCTATTCCGCGATTTGAAGGAATATGGTAGTCTGTC
>CAYYBU010000103.1:0-7652 GCA_964469945.1 uncultured Planctomycetaceae bacterium | reverse complement strand
GGGGCTCGTCAGCACGCTGCCATTGACGGCGTCGACGAGGCTGGAGCCGGTCACGAGGCCGCCGGCCGCCACGTTGACCGCGCCGCCGCTGCCGGCCTCGACGGTCGCGCAGTTGTTCAGCGATCCGCCCGCCAATACATTGAGCACGCCGCTGCCAATGGCGAGGGCGCTGCTGCTGTTATTCACCGCGCCGGCCACGTTCAGCGCGCCGCCGCTGACAATGACGCTGCTGCTACCGTTCAGCGAGGCGCCGGAAGCCAGTTGCAGGGTGCCGGCGCTGACGCTGGTCGGGCCGGTGTAGGTATTCGCGGCGGTCAGGATGAGCGCGTTGCCGCCGAGCTTGGTCAACCCCAAGACATTGGCGCCGCCGTTGGGATTGGCGATCGCGCTGTTGTAGGTGAAGGCGCCGCCGGCGGCGTTGGTCGTATCGAGGCCGAGGATCGCGCCGCTGGTGAAACCGCCGGAGGCGGTGCCCATTGCCGCGATGGCGCTCAGGTCGCTGGCGGTGAACTCGCCGGGGCCGCCAACGTTCAAAGCCAGCGTGGCGCCGCTGGCCACGACGATGCCAGCGGCCGTCCAGTCGGCCGGCGTATTGTCGTAGAGCGCGGTCTCTTGGGCGAACTGCAGCGTACCGGCATTGACGGTGGTCACGCCGGCGTAGGTGTTGGCGCCGGAGAGGACCTGCGTCCCCGAGCCGATCTTGGTCAAGCTGAGAACGCCGCCGGTGTTCTGAATCGTTCCCGGGAACAAGCCGCTGGCATTGCCGGCGCCGATGGTCAGCGTGGACGCGCCGGTGGAGACATTGATGGTTCCCGCGCCGGAAAGCTGGCCGACGCCGACGCTGTAGCCGGCCAAGTCGAGGACGCCGACGCCGTTGACCGTCAGGCCGCCGCTGGCCGCGCCCAGAGCGCTGGCGCTACCCACTTGCAGGGTGCCGCCGCTGACGATCGTACCGCCGCCGTAAGTGTTGGCGCCGGCGAGCGTTTGTATGCCGGAGCCGATCTTGGTCAGGCTGCCGCCGCCGCCGCTAATGACGCCGGAGAAGGTCGTGTTGGAGTTGTCGTTGCCGACGGTCAACGCCCCATTGCCCAACAGGAGCTGCGCGCCGGTGGCGCCACCGGCCGCATCGGCTAGCGAGCCGACGGTCAGCGTGCCGCTGCTGATGTCAAAGGTGGCGCCGCTCGACAGGACCACGGAACTGGTGGCCGGAATCTGCTGTCCGCCCGGGGCGGTCATCACGAGACTGCCGTTGCCCGGATCGGTGATCGCCTGCCAAGGTCCGCCGTTGATGCTGACGCCGATACCGGCGTCGGCGAACTGGCCCTGCGGACCCACGCCGCCACTGCCCTGGAAGAAGCGCAGATCAATTGGGTAGAGGCCCGGCGCCAGGGTGATCGAGGCGGTCACGGCGTCGGTCCAAGTGCCGTCGTTGATCAGCACGGTGTTGCCGATTTTGAGGTAACCGCCATCGTCGAAATTCTTGCCGAAGGTGTAAGTGACGTTGCCGCCGGTGCTGTTGTCGAGGTATCCGGTGTAACCCCAAGTCGTGAGGTTTCCCCAGGCGGGATAGACGTTGGTGCCGCCCGTGTTGTTGCTGGCGCCCCACCGCGGCGTAAGCTGAATACTGCTGTGCGGGATCGCATCGGTGGTATCCATAGCAGTGGGCCCGACGGCGACTAAGCCTTCGTAAAAACCGGGGACTCCCAGTCTCAGGGTGCCGGCGACGATATTGGTCGGGCCGCTGTAGCTGTTCAAGCCGGACAAAAGCAGCGTGCCGGCGCCGGTCTTGACCAGTGCGCCCGAGCCGCTGATGACGCCACCGTAACTCTGGGTATTCGGGTTGGCGAACGTCACCGTGGCATTGTTGGTGATATTGGCGGTGACGGGGCCATTGGTGGTTACCCCATTGCCGAACTGCAGGGTGCCGCCGCTGACGGTGGTGGCGCCGGTATAGCTGTTGTTGCCGGTGAGCGTCAGCACACCCGGGCCGGCCTTGGTCAGCGAGCCGTTGCCGCTGATGGCGTTGCCGTAGCTCTGGCTGCCGAGCAAGTCATACACCAGGGCGCCGTTGTTGGTGATGCCGCTGGAAGTGACGATGGAGCCATCGGTCGTGCCGTCGCCGATCTGCAACGTCCCCGCGCTGATCGTCGTCGCGCCCGTGTAGGTGTTGATGCCGGTGAGGACCAGCGTGCCGCCGCCGAGCTTGTTCAACGCCAAGACGTTGGCGCCGCCGTTGGGATTGGCGATCGCGCTGCCGTAGGCGAAGGTGCCGGCGGTGGCGTTGCTGGTGTCGAGGCCGAGAATGGCACCGCTGGTCAGCCCCGCGGTGGCGGTGCTGCCGCCCAGGTTGGCGGCGCCCAACAGCGCGTCGAGGTCGGACGACTGGAAGCCGCTGCCGCCGACGCCCAGGGCAAGCGTGGCCCCGGAGGCGACGGTGATGTTCGCGGGCGTCCAATTCGCCGAGGTGGCACTGTAGAGCGCGGCGGGCTGGCTGAATTCCAGCACGCCGGCGCTAACGGTGGTGGCGCCGGTATAAGTGTTGGCGCCGCTGAGCACTTGCGTGCCGGCGCCCGTCTTGGTGAGGGTCATGCCGGACGTGACGCTGCCCAGTGCGCCGGAATAGGTCTGGGTGACGCCACTGCCGAGGTTGAGCGTAAGAGCCGTGACATTGGCGGGCAGCGCCAGGGCGCTTCCGCTGGTGAGCCCGCCGAAGGTCGGCGTATTGATTCCGGACGAAAACGCCAGGGCGCCCGCACCCGAGGTGTCCAAGGTGCTGTTCTGCAGGGCCAGGTTGTTGCCGAGCGTGAGCGTGCCGGCGGCAATGAGCGTATTGCCGCTGAGGGTGTTGGCGCCGGTGAGGGTCAGCGTGCCCGGGCCGGCATTGGTCAGCGTGCCGATGCCGCTAATGACGTTGCCGTAGGCTTGCGACCCGACCAGGTCATACACCAGGGCGGCATTGTCCACGATCGCGCCGCTGCTGGCGATGGAGCCGTCCGTGGTGCCATTGCCCACTTGCAAGGTGCCGCCGCTGATGGTGGTAGCGCCGGTGTACGAGTTGGGGCCGGTGAGCGTCAGCGTGCCGGTGCCGATCTTGCCGATGGCCAGATGGCCGCCCCAGTCCTGCGTGAGCGTCCCGCCGAACGTCGACGAGACGTTACCGCCGCCGATCGTCAAGGTTGCGGTGTTGCCGTTGTTTTGCCAACCGTCGCCATAGACGGTTCCGGTGCCGGTCAAGCCGCCGATGGTTTCGGAGATGGGCGGAGCGGTCCAGAGATAATACCCCGCATTGGGCGCGAGGTTCACGGTGGCGGAGTCGCCGATCATGTTGCCGGCCAGGTCTTCCCACAGCTTGCCGCCGTTGATGACATTGATGGTCCCGGTGTTGGTCGCGCCATTGCCGTGGAGAGTCACGCGATTTTGAATGTCATTCCCGCCGCCGGGGCCATCCACCACGTAGGTCCCCGAACCGCTCAGCGCGCTCTGGACCGTCATGAGGCCGTTGCCACCTTGATAGAAGTCGACGGTGGCGGAGTTGTTGATCACCGTCCCAAACGGGTTGACCGTCTGGCTGGTGCCGCTATATTCCAGCGTGCCGCCGGTGACGGTGGTTGGGCCGGTATAGCTGTTGTAGTTGGTCATGTTCAAGATGCCGTTGCCGGCCTTGGTGAGGCTCAAAACCTGCCCGCCGGAGCCGTTGGCCAGGCTGCCGGCAAAGTTCGTGTTGCCGGCCTGGTTGATCGTCAGGGTCGTGCTGGCGGCGTTATCGGTGACCGTGCCGCCGTTGCCGCTGAGGCCGTAGAGGGTGTTGACGTTGCCGTTGAGATCCAGCACGCCGCCGTTGACGACGGCGACCGGATTGACGCCAAAGGCGCTGGGGTTTGCCGCCTGGAGGGTGCCCGCAACGACCGTCACGCCGCCGGTGAAGGTGTTGTTGCCGCCGAGGGTCAGCATGTTGCCGCCGAGCTTGGTCAGGGCGATGGGATTGGTGATGCTGGACGAATAGCTGAAGTTGCCGCCGGTGGTGTCCATGGCGAGGATCGAGTTGACGGCGAAGGCCCCGCTGTTGCTAAGGAGGTTCGCGACGTCGGCCGCTTGCCACTGCCCGGCGCCGCCCACGTTGACATCCAGCGTGGCGCCGGCGGCCACCGACAGACTGCCGGCTGAGGCGAAATTGGGCAAGGCGGCGGTGGTCGTGGCGACCAGGGTGCCGGCGTTGATCGTCGTGCCGCCCACGTAAGTGTTCGCGCCGGAGAGCGTAAACGTGCCGGCGCCGACCTTCGTCAAGGCGACCACGCCGGCGCTGTTCTGGATCGTGCCCGAAAACGCGCTCGTGGCATCGCCGTTGCCGACGGTCAACGTGGACGTGCTGGAGGGCGACAAGTTGTTGATGGTTCCGGCGCCGGAAAGGGCGCCGATGCCGACGTTATAGCCGGCCAGGTTGAGGGCGCCGGCGCCGTTCACCACCAGCGCGCCGCTGCTGGAGCCCAAGGCGGCCGCGTTGCCCACCTGCAGGGTGCCGCCGCTGACGGTCGTGCCGCCGGTGTAGGTATTGACGCCCGCGAGCGTCAAGATGCCGTTGCCCGTCTCGACGATCGCGCCGCTATTCCAAAAGATGGTCGTCGCGTACAAGTCGCTCGTGCCGGTGCCGCGGCTCAGATTGAAAGTGGCGATGCCGCCATTGAGGTTCAGGCCGGCGGCGCCGGTGAAGTTGTCCTGCGCGCCGCCGTTGGTGACGAAGGTATCGGAACCGCCCACTATGATGTTCCCGCTGTTGAAACCGATAGTCCCGCCGCCGTTGCTGTCAATGGTGAACGTCTTGCCGTCGAGCCACTCTGCTGAACCCGCGAAGTCCAGGGTCGAACCGTTGTTGATCGAGACGCTTCCGCCGCTATAGGTGCCACCGTTGCCCACCAGCACCAGGGCGCCGCCGTCGACGACCGTCGGGCCGTTATAGCTGTTGGCGCCGCTGAGGGTCAACGTGCCGGCGCCGATCTTGGTCAGTCCGCCGTCGGTGCCGCTTCCGGAGTGGTTCAGGCCGTACGCGATGCCATCGGCGTTGCCGTCCGTGTCGATCGTGGCGCCGCCCGCCTGGACGTTAATGCTCATGGATCCCGTGGCGAAATTCCCGATGGCGCTGGTGAACTGCAGCGTGCCGCCGTTGAAATTGAAGTTCGAATTGCCGCCGCTCCCATCCGAAATAGCGACCGCGGTGCTGAGCACGCCGCCGGCGTTGAGATTCAGCACGCTGCCGCCGCTTCCGTCGTTACCCCACGGGTTGAAACCAAACCAAGGACAGCTAGCGCCGACGTTGACGGTGCCGTTGATGTTGAGGACGCCATGTCCAATGCCGCCGCTGTCCGAGGGAGGCTGATGGCCGCCGATGGTCACCCAGCTTCCGTTATTGCCGACATTGAGCACGCCGCCGCTATTGACGGTCACCGTGGCCAGGCCGGCGACGCCGGAACCGACGGCGAACTGTCCGCTGTCGTTGACCGTGCCTTCAATGGTCACCAGGGCGCCGCTCTGGGCCAGGACGAGGTTGGTGTTGCTCAAGGCGCCGCCCGACGGGACGTCGAGCGTGCCGCCGGTGACCGTGGTACCGCCGCTATAGGTGTTCACGGCGGCGAGCGTCAACATGCCCGCGCCGGTCTTGGTCAGCGAACCGCTGCCGCTGATGACGTTGGCGTTTGTCTGGTTGCCGAGCAGGTTGTACGCGAGGGTGCCGTTGTCGACGATGCCGCTGGACGTGGCGATGGAGCCGTCCGTGGTGCCGTTGCCGATCTGCAACACACCCGCGCCGATCGTCGTCGCGCCCGTGTAGGTGTTGATGCCGGTGAGGACCAACGTGCCGGCGCCGGCCTTCGTCAGGCTCGCGCCAGTGCCATTGTCGCTGAGCGCGCCGGAGTAGGTCGTACTGGAATTGTTGCCGCCGACGGTCAGGGCCACGGCCGCGGAGGCGGTGTTCGTCAGGGTGAGGTTGCCGGGCCCCTGCAAACCGCCGAACGTGGCCGCGGTGAGGCCGCCGAAGCTCAGGATTCCGGCGCCGCTGGTGTTGAGGGTGCTGTTCTGAAGGGCCAGCGAGTTGCCCAGCGCGAGCGTGCCGCCGCTGACCGTGGTGCCGCCGGTGTAGGTGTTGGCACCGCTGAGCAGCGTGATGCCGTTGCCGGATATCACCAATCCATTGGGGCCGGCGCCCCAGTTGGCGAGAACCGAACTGACCGACAGGTCGACGGCGCCGGGGCCGCGCGTCACGTTGAAGCCAGGGCCGTCCAAGGCAAGCTGCGTCGCGTTGACGAGCGCCGGATTGCCGCTGGCGTCGGAGGTGGCATTGAGATAACTATCGAGCAAGTAGTTGCCGTTGCCGTCGCCGATGCCCGCGGCCGAGGTGAGCGTGCCGCCGGTCATGGTGATGGCATTTTGGAGGGTCACGCGGTGACCGGCGGTCACGTTGAAAACGCCGCCGCTGTTGACGGTTACACCGCTTACGGCCGGGGTAGAATAGCCGAGGGCATCGGTGGCATTGGCCAGCAGCGTGCCGCCGTTGTTGATGACGACCGCCGCGCCAGTCAGCGTTCCGTTTTGACCGCCGACGTTCAATTCCAGGGTACCGGCGTCGATGGTGGTCCCGCCGTTATAGGTGCAGGCGCCGCCGAGGGTCAGCGTGCCGGTGCCGATCTTGGTCAAGCCGCCGTCGGGCGAGCCCGTACCATGCACCAAGGCTGGGCTGATGCTGGCGGTGTACCCTTGCGTGTCGACGGTGAGGCCGCCGGCATCGACGTAGGCCGCCGTCACGCCGCCGATGAGGGTGATGTTCCCGGCGGCTTGGAGGTCGCCGCCGTTGAAATGGATGTAGGCGGCATTGCCGGAACCGTCCGTAATCTGGCGGGCGGTACTGAGCGTGCCGCCGTTGAGATTCAGCGTGGCCGTCCCGACGCCACCCCACGGATTCATCCAAAAGTTACTGGCGTCGCCCGCGGTGCCGGCGCCGCCGACGGCCACATTGAGGATGCCGCCGTTGATGGTGAGGATGCCGGTTCCCGATCCCAGGCCGCCGATACCGTCCAGGTAACCGCCGATATAGGTGCGGCCCACGGTGCTGCCGCTGCCGCCACCGATATTGACCACGGCGCCGGGGTTGATGACCACTGTGCCCGTGCCGGAGCCGCTGGTACCGGCGCCGAACGCGCCGTTAGGCGCCACGGTCACGGAGCCGGAGATCGTCAGCGTGCCGCCGCTGACGGCATCGACGATGCTGCTGCCGTTGAGCGATCCGCCCGCGGCGATGTTGAGCACGCCCTGGTTGACGTAAGTCGTGCCGGTGTAGGTGCTGGGGCCGGCGAGGTTCTGCGTGCCGGCGCCGGTCTTGAGCAGGCTGACGGCGTTTTGGATCACCCCGCTGAAGGTCCCCGAGCCGCCATTGACACCGACGGTGAGGGTATTGGCCGCGCCGTTGCTGATGAGGACCGTTCCCGCACCGGTGAGGGCGTCCACCATCACGGTGTTGCCGTCCCACAGATCGAGGGCGCCGTTCACGTTCATGGAGGCCCGATTATTGGTCCAGGTGATATTCGCCCAGCCGCCGTTCACCACTTCCGCGCCGGATTGGATGTCAATCAGGGCGCCGGAACCGGGCGACATGGTGATCTTTTGGT
>CAYYBU010000102.1:0-7665 GCA_964469945.1 uncultured Planctomycetaceae bacterium | reverse complement strand
CAAGGCATCGTAAGCGTACGGCAAAGCGGGTAACTTATAGGTCATCGCATACCTCCAACAGTCTAGTTAACGCCGACTACAACGGGCTAGGAAGGCACCGTGGTAGTGATGGTTTTTAGCAACTCCTCTTGTTAATATTCTAGCGCAAAGGGCCGGCCAGACAAGGGCGGCGAAACGAAGGTGGCGAGCCACGGCTGCTATTTTTTCGCCAGCCAGGGGGTCAAGATACGCTTCGCCCGCACCAGCGCGCCCGAAGAAGGCGACACCGACTCCTCTTCCTTGACCGCCATGAGATAGGAACGAAAGCTCGCCAGCACCAGCCGGGCACGATCGGTGACGTCGTCGCGGCGGCGGTCGCGGTTTTTCCGCGGGCTGATCGCCACGCGGATCTTGGTGCGAATGATGACGCCGACATGTTCCCCCTCGTTCTTTTGCAAACGCTCTTCCTGGAAGCGGAGATCGAGGCGGAAGGTCACTGCCCGGTCGGTGAAACGCCGCGTCTGACCGGGGTTCTTGTGGACGATTTCCAGTTGCACCTGGTTGGCGTCGATGGCGAGGATGGTGGCTTGATGATCGGCCACGAAGCCGCGCAACTTTTCGATGGCCATTTGCAGCGGCACCGGGGTGAGCAGGATTTGCTCGATCAGCAGCGTGGGACTGCTGGGGGTTGCCGACCAGAAGCCGCGTTTGGGCTCGGGGGGGTCTTCACCGGCGCCGGTGCCGAGCTGCACCACGGTATTGCGTCCCTTGGCCTTGGCCATCAACAGCGCGCGGTCGGCGCGGCGGAGCATGGTTTCCGGCGTGTCGCCCGGTTGGATTTCGGTGACGCCGAAGCTGACGGTGATGGTGTGGCCCTGCATTTTCGCCTGCGGCATCTGGCTGAGCGACTTGCGGACCTGTTCGGCGCGGCGGGCGGCAGCCGCATTGTCGCAGTCGGCGCAGAGCATGACGAATTCTTCCCCGCCGTAGCGCGCCACCAGGTCGCCGGGACGGCAGGCGCCCTTCAGCAGCGTGGCCAGGCTCTTGATGGCCTCGTCGCCGGCCTGGTGGCCGTAGTTGTCGTTGACCAGTTTGAAGCGGTCCAGATCGCACATCAGCAAGCTGCACGGCACCTGTTGCTGCCGATGGGCTTCGACGAACATCTCGTGGACGCGATCGAATTCGGCGCGGTTGGCTACCTGGGTGAGCGGATCGCGGGTGGCCTTCTCGTGTAGGCTCTGGCATCGATGTTCCAGGGAAATTTCCGAAGAGGCGTCGTGCAACAGCAAGATGGCGCCTTGCATGGCGCCGTTCTCGCCGATGACGGGAATGGCGTGCGTATCGACCGAGATGCGCCGTCCCGTGCGGCCACAAATACTCAGCCGCCGCAGCGATTGCACGCCCGATTGCACGGCACACAGCACGGGGCAATCCGCGGCGGCGACGAAGTGCCCTTTCTCATCGGTCATGTTGAGCATGTCCGGGCTCCACGGCCGCTGGCAGACGCTGGTACCGGCAATGCCGGTGAGCCGTTCGGCGCCGTGGTTCCACAGCTTGATCCGCCCGACGACGTCGATGAAGACCACGGCGTCGTACATATTGTCCAGCAGCTTGGCCTGGAAGGGACCGTCGACGACCGGCGGTTCCGCCGGCGACGGCACGCAATTGAGTTCCCAATAGGAATTCACCAGTTCGGGATCCAGTAACTTCAACCAGCGGCCGGCCACTTCCTGGTGCAACTCCGTGACGTCGACGTCGTGGAAGGCGGCGAACTGCTCGACCAGTTGCGGATCGAACTGCGTGCCGGCGCACTGGAACAGTTCGGCCATGGCCCGCTCTTGCGAGATGGCTGCCCGGTAGACGTGGTCGGTGGTCATGGAATCGAAGGCTTCGACGATGGCGATCATGCGGGCGGGCAGCGGGATCTCGTCGCCGCGGAGGACGAAGCCTTTGCGGGCGCCGTTGAACCAGGCCGCGACATATTCCACGATCTTAAGGATTTCCGGCGAGGTGCAACTGCGGCGGAGGATTTCCAGGCTCATGTTCCGCGAGCGCATCATGAGGGCCGCCTCGTCGCAATCCAACACGCCCGGCTTCAGCAGCACGTGATCGGGCACGCCGATGACGCCGATGTCGTGGAGCAGGGCCGCGATCTCCAGCAAGTCGCGCTGGCCGGAGTCCATGCCGCGGGTTTTGGCCCAGGCCGAGCAGGTCAGCGCCACGCGCAGGCCGTGCCCCGCCGTGGCCGCGCTCTTGCATTGCAAGGCGGTGAACAAGCTGCTGGCAATGCCCAGCCGGACCTGAATCAATCGTGTTTCGGCCGTTTCGCCGGGGAGCACGGCCGCCCCTTGGTTGGCGACGCTGATGTGCTCCAGTTCCTGGAGCAAGGTGCTCAACTCGGTCATCCAGTGTTCCGCGGGGACGGCCGCGGCCTCGACCGGAGCACTCGGCACGGGCGTGATTTCCGGAGTCGGCATGGTACTCATGGAGGATGATCCCAATCGGGCAAGGGGTGGTCGGTATGAAAACCTAGGTCACCGCGAGAGTTGCGTCAAAAACGCGGGCCGCCGTGGAAAGCGTCGCCCACTTGCACCTCGCCTGCCGTGGGTTTTCCGCTACAATCGCTATAGACTGTCCGGCGATTCTCTCCCGCCGCGCGGGAGATGGGCACGGGACCCAGAGGACCTGGGCTGCTCCGCTCGCGCATGCGGGTTCACAACAACCAGAGGAAGGTTTCCATGAAACTGACCACCTATCAAAGCGATCGTGGCCCGCGAGTGGCTGGCCTGTATGGAACCGCGCTGGTAGATGTCAACGACAGCGACCCCGCGCTACCCAGTTGCCCCAAGGCACTGCTGGCCCGGGGATGGGACGTCTTCCCACGGATCCAGCGCGCATTGGCTGTCGGCCGGCCCGTGCCGCTGGAGACGATGCGACTGCTGCCGCCGATCCCCAATCCGGAGAAGATCGTTTGTGCCGGCTTGAACTATGCCGATCATGCCCGCGAAACCGACATGCCCCTGCCCGCGGAGCCGGTGCTGTTCAATAAGTTTCCCACGGCGGTGGCGGCCGATGGGCAGGCCATCGTGTTGCCCCGCGCCAGCCGGGAGGTGGATTACGAAGCCGAGTTGGTCGTGGTGGTGGGCCAAGGCGGCCGGCATATCAAGCCCGAAAACGCGCGCCGGCATATCGCCGCCTATTGCTGCGGCAACGACGTCTCGGCGCGCGATTGGCAACTTCGCAAGCCGGGCGGGCAATGGCTGTTGGGCAAGTCGTTCGATGGTTTCGCTCCCTTCGGCCCTTGGCTGGTCACCGCCGATGCGGTCCCGGACGTCGGCCGATTGGCGATCGAGCTGCGGCTGAACGGCCACACCATGCAACGGTCGAACACGTCGCAATGGATCTTTGCCGTCGACGCGCTGGTGAGTTACGTTTCCGGCGTGTGTACGCTGAGCCCCGGCGATTTGATCTTCACCGGCACGCCCTCCGGGGTGGGTTTCGCCCGTCGGCCACCCGTGTTTCTCCAACCGGGCGACCGCGTAGAGGTCGAGATCGAGGGGCTTGGCGTCCTCACCAACCCGGTGGTCGCGGAGTGATTTTGGGGGACTGTCCCCTTCGGTCGCACATTCTTGCGATCAGCACCGCTGCGGCACGGCGGCTTCGCTCTGCGGATCGAAGAAATGGGCCTCGTCCATCGCCACGGCCAGCACGATCTGCTGGCCGGCGCGCAACGCACAGGCGGCATCCATGCGGGCGATCAGTCCATTCGCGCCGGCACGAAGAAATACGTGCGATTCGGCGCCCAGGCACTCGACCGCCTCGACCGCGGCGTCGAGCCGCGGCCGAACCGGCGACGGTTCCCCCAGGGCCAGGCCGAGATGCTCGGGACGAATGCCCAGCAGGATCGGCCGGTCCCGATACGCTTCCAGCCCCGGCTTGCGAGCAGCGGGGATCGGCAGGGTAAAATCGCCGGCTACGAAGACCAGGCCATCGTCGCCCCGCGCGATGCGGCCGGCAAGGAAGTTCATCGGCGGAACCCCCAGCAGCGCGGCCACGAAGCGATTGGCCGGCCGGCGGTACAGCGTCAAGGGATCGGCCAGTTGCTGCAGGCGTCCCGCGCGCAAGACGGCGATCCGCTGGCCCAGGGTCATGGCCTCCGTTTGATCGTGGGTCACGTGGATCATGGTCGTGCCGAGACGGTCGTGCAAGCGGCGGATCTCCTCCTGCAATTGATTGCGCAGGGCGGCGTCCAGGCTGCTCAGTGGCTCATCGAAGAGGAACAGCTTCGGTTGCCGCACCAGGGCGCGGCCCAGGGCCACGCGCTGCCGCTGGCCCCCGGAAAGTTCGCTGGGGCGGCGAGTCAGCAGGTCTCCGATGCCTAGCGCCGCCGCAGCCGCCGCCACGCGGCGTTGGATTTCTGCACCGGCGGTCCGCCGCAGTCTCAGGCCGAAGGCCAAGTTGGCCGCCACCGAGAGGTGCGGATACAGGGCGCCGTGCTGAAAGACCATGGCAATGTCGCGATCCTTCGGCGGCACGCCGTCGAGCACGCGGCCTGCTAAAACCATCGAGCCGCTGCTGGGCCGTTCCAGGCCCGCGATCATCCGCAGCGTGGTGGTCTTGCCGCAGCCGGAGGGGCCCACCAACACCAGCAGTTCCCCCTCGGCCACCTGCAAGCAAAGGTCATCGACGGCGCGCACGTTGCCGGGAAAGACCTTGGCCAAGTTGTCGAGTGTCAAAGACATGGGGAAAGTCTCTCACTGCTTCATCCTTCCGCCTTCATCCTCATCTTTATGACATATTCTGCTTGCTGTTTCCATCCCCAGGAGAACTGCAAAGTCCGACGCAAAGGGGTCAGGTCCATGTTTTCGGACAAGGCTTTCCTCAAAAAACGAAGCGTTTGAGCCGAAAAATGGACCGGACCCCGACTTTGCAGTTCTCCTGTTTTCATCCCCTGGTACGACCGGCAGACGGCATTTAGAATGGACCGCGTGAATGCCTCGATTCCTCAACCTCGGACCGGGCTGCTGCCGCTGAGCCCGGCGGCCGTGGGCACGGCCTGTTGCGCGGTTTCCGCCGTACTTTATTCGGGGGCCAATGTCTGCATGCGCAAATTGGCCCTGGACTGCGACCCCACCTGGGCGCTGTTTTGCAAGGAATCGGTCACCACGGTGGTGGTCGGCCCGATCTTGTTGGTACTGGCCTGGCGCGGCCGGAAAATCCTGCCGCCGCTCGGCACGCTGGCCGTCTTGGCACTGGTAGGGCTGGCCGTGGAAGTGGTGGCCAACCTGGGTATGCAATGGGCGTTCGGCGTCGTGGGGCTGGCGGTGGCCATTCCCATCGATTTCGGCGCCTTGCTCATCACTAGTGCCATTCTGGGCTACCTCTTGCTCGATGAGCACGTTTCGCTGCGCACCGTGGCCGCCCTCGGACTACTGTTGTTGGCCGTCGCCCTGCTCGGTTGCGGCGCCCCCGCGGCCAGCCAGGAGGTGAACGCCGCTGCCGTCCCCAGCGGGTTGCTAGTTGCGCTGGCCATCGCGCTGTGCTGCCTGGCCGGAGTGATTTATGCCACCTTCGGCGCCGTCGCCCGCCACTGCATGAAAGGCAGCACGTCGATGGGCATCGTGATGTTCATGACGACCTTCATGGGAACAGTGAGCCTGGGACCGATGAGCGTCGGTCGCCTGGGCCTGCGGCCGCTGTTGGAGACGCCTTGGGAGCAGTATGGCTGGATGTTCAGCGCCGGGCTGTTCAACCTGGTCGCCTTTGTCGCCGTCACCAAGGGCTTGCAACTGATCGGCGTGGTTCGCGTGCAAACGCTCAACGCCATGCAGGTGGCCATCGCCGCCATGGCCGGCGTGTTGCTTTTCCACGAGTTGCCCAATCCTTGGCTGGTGTTGGGCGTGACGCTGACCGTCGTCGGCATTTTTCTCATGGATGGGCCGCCCGGCCAACCGGTGGCCGAATCACTTTGACCCATGCCCGGCTCGAACTTTCTACTCCCCGACCTCGCCGCACAACTGTCGAAGTTGATTGCCCAGGTGCCGGCGGGAAAGGTCACCACTTGCGGCGCCCTGGCCGCGGCCCTGGGCAACCCGGTCGCCGCCCGCTGGATCGGCCACTTCCTCCTCCATCACGCCCACGATGCGGCCTGCGGGTGCCACCGCGTGGTCCGCGCCGGCGGAGTGCTGGGCCCCTATGTGGATGGCGATCTAGCCGCCAAGCGTCGCCGCTTGCAGGCCGAGGCGGTCGAGGTCCAGCACGACATGGTCGATCTGGCCCGCTACGGTCACGACGGCTTCCAGAGCGACCGTTCGTTGGATCGGCTGCGGCAAATTCAGGAGCAGATCGCTGCCCGGGTCGTGCTGCGGCGGCCGCGGCATGTCCCGCGCACGGTCGGCGGCGTCGATGTTTCTTATCTTCCGCCCGAGGAAGGCGTGGCCGCCTACACGTTGGTCGAACTGGCCACCGGGCAACTACTTTGGTCGCAGACCATCCGCCGCACGATCCGTTTCCCCTACATCACTTCCTATCTGACTTTCCGCGAATTGCCCATCTTGCTGGAATTGCTGGACGAAGTGCGGGCGGCCGGGCGGTTGGCTCCGCTGCTGCTGGTCGATGGCAGCGGCATTCTGCATCCCCGTCATGCCGGCATCGCCACGCATTTGGGCGTAGCGGCCAAGCTCCCCACCATCGGCGTGACCAAGAAACTGCTTTGCGGGCAGGTCGATCTCGATGATTTGCCACCGCGGCAGTCGCGGCCGGTGGTGTACCAGGATCGGCTCATCGGCGTGGCTTTGCGACCTACGGCCGGTAGCCGGCGGCCCATTTTTGTCTCTCCCGGCCATCGCGTCGACATATCTTTCGCCGCGCAGATGGTCCACGAGCTGTTGGTGGGGCATCGTTTGCCGGAACCGCTCTATTGGGCCGACCGGCTGAGCCACGCCGCGGCCCGGGCAGCCACACCCCATTAACGGGCTGGTCGCAATTAGTAAACCTAAGGTATGGCACAGGAGGCCGGTTTTCGGGTATTACTGAATATGGTGTTCTTTCTTTCCGTTTTGTGAATCGGAGGTATTCAATGTCAGCGACTGTGAATCCGGAAAAGTGTACCGGATGTGAAGAGTGTGTGCCGTCCTGTCCGCTCGATGCCATCGCCGTGAAGGACAGCGTCGCCAGCATCGACCCAAGCACGTGTGGCGATTGCGGGGGCTGTGTCGACGTGTGCCCCAGCGAAGCGATCAGCCTCGATTAGCCGAGAGGGCAAATCGTTTTTCCAGAGAGCGAACGGGTTGCGCGCCGCGCAGCCCGTTTTTTTGTAATCGAGGGACCACATCGTATGAACGGGGACTTCAGAACGCTCTATTGGGTGGGCGATGCGGCCGGGTATCTGCGGCTGATCGATCAGACGCTGCTGCCGCTGGAATTCCGCGAGATCGATTGCCGCAGCGTGGAGGCCGTCTGGGAGGCCATCCGTACGCTGCGCGTTCGCGGCGCGCCGGCCATCGGCATCGCCGCGGCCTATGGCGTTTGCGTCGGTCTGCAAACAGCCGCCGGCGGCGACCATGCCGCCCTGTTTCGCCGTCTCGACGAAGTGATCGCCTATCTGGCCAGTAGCCGGCCCACGGCCGTGAACCTCTTCTGGGCGCTGGATCGCATGAAGGCCGCCGCGGCGCGACTCCAGGGCCA
>CAYYBU010000101.1:0-7719 GCA_964469945.1 uncultured Planctomycetaceae bacterium | reverse complement strand
AGGCCGTAGCCCTGCCAGAAGATGAAAAACCCCGTCAGCGGATAACACCAGGCGACCACGGTGGCCGGCCAATATCCCACCCGCAGTACGCGGCGGGAGAACGTATACATGCCGAAACCGGCCAACAGGGCGATGGCCATTTCCGCCCAGGCGAGCACGACGGGCGACTGCACACCGCACAGGAGCCAAAAGAAGGGTGAGAACTTGGCGCTCGGCATCGGCACGCCGCCGTACTGATAGGGCATCCAGAAGGGGAGACGGCCGGCATGGAGTTCGCTGGCGATGAATTGCCGCGCCGGCTCGCCGATATGAATCAAGTCCATGCGCACGAAATTGTGCGGAATCGGCGGCGCCTGGCCCGGTTTCAGGGGCAGGTAGGTCCCGGGCTGCGCCAGCAGATCCAAGGGCAACAGCACCTTGGAACCCACCAGCGAGGGGCCATAGAGGACCACTTGCCCCACCACAATACCCAGCGCGATTAGGGCCAGCCGGCCTAGCCGCCCGCCGATCGAATGCCATCCACCGTGCCAGACTGTCATGTTCATTCGTGGCTCATTTCATGGGGTGGGCCATGCTATTTCGTCGCGGCCGGTTGATGCCGCATCTGTAGTATACACGGAGGCGGGAGGCTTGCCGTCGGCCCGGGACTGTACGATCTTCTGGTGCGACCGAAGGGGACAGTCCCATTTTCGTGGCCTCCTGCCACAAAAATCCGGACAGTCCCCCTGCCCCACTTGGCCAAGGCGAAGAGGCAAACGGGCCAAGGAAAGTGCCCCTCTTGGGATGGGGGGTCTACTTGCGTCGGCCCCGGGATCGCGGACAATAGAACCAGTGTGGTCTGACGGCAAACTGGATTGTATGCTTCCAAGAACGGGAATTGATCGGCACCGAAGCTGTTTTTCGGCCGATCGCAAGGCAAGCGTGCGGGAGTAGGGCATGAAAGTAGTCATCCTCTGCGGCGGCTTGGGCACCCGGTTGCGCGAAGAAACCGAGTTTCGCCCCAAACCGATGGTCGAGGTCGGCGGCCGGCCCATCCTCTGGCACATCATGAAGATATATGCCCATCACGGGTTTCGTGAATTCGTGCTCTGCCTCGGTTATCGCGGCAACACGATCAAGGAATACTTCCTCAACTACGAGGCCATGAACAACGACTTCACCGTCACGCTGGGCCACGGGCAGAAGGTCGAGCCCCACGGCCGGCACGACGAGGAAGACTTCCGCGTGACGCTGGTGGACACCGGCGCCACCACCATGACCGGCGGCCGCGTGAAACGGGTCGAGCGTTACGTGGACGACGACACCTTCCTGGTCACCTACGGCGACGGGCTGGCCGACCTGGACATCGCCCGGCTGCTGGCATTCCATCGCGCCCACGGCAAACTGGCTACCGTGACCAGCGTCCGACCCATCTCGCGTTTCGGCGTGCTCGATCTGGATGGCGAGGGCCGCGTGCGGCGCTTTGCAGAGAAGCCACAAGCGGAAGGGTGGATCAACGCCGGTTTCTTCGTCTTCAATCGCCGCGTCTTCGATTATCTCGGCAGCGATGATGCCTGCATCATGGAACACGAGCCCATGGAACGCCTGGCCTGCGACAACCAGATGGTCGCCTATCGTCACGAGGGATTCTTCTTCGCCATGGACACCTATCGCGAATACGAAGTGCTGAAGCGGATGTGGGAATCCGGGCAGGCCCCTTGGAAAGTCTGGTGATGGACACAGCATTTTCCCTGACGCTATTTTCCGGGGCACTGGCGGGCCGATCGGTTTTCGTGACCGGGCATACGGGTTTCAAAGGCTCGTGGCTGGCCCTCTGGCTGCATCGGTTGGGGGCCCGTGTGACCGGCTACTCGCTGCCGCCTCCCACCGAGCCGAGCAACTTCGCCGTCAGCGGCGTGCGCGAACTGCTGGCCGGCCATCGCGAGGCCGACGTCCGCGACGCGGCCGCACTGCGAGAGGCCGTTGCCGAGGCTGAACCCGACGTCGTTCTCCATCTCGCCGCGCAATCGCTGGTGCGCGAAGGCTATGCCCGGCCGCGCGAAACCTTCGAGGTCAACGCGCTGGGCACCGTCAACCTGCTTGAGGCGGTCCGCCTGCTGGCCAAGCCTTGTGTCGTGATTGTCGTCACCAGCGACAAGTGCTACGAAAACCAGGAACACGTTTGGGGTTATCGGGAAATCGACCCTTTGGGCGGCCACGATCCCTATAGCGCCAGCAAGGGCATGGCCGAGATCGTCACGGCCTCGTATCGGCGTTCGTACTTTCCCGCCGAGCGGCTCGCTCAACATGGGGTGAAACTGGCGTCGGCCCGGGCGGGCAACGTCATTGGCGGCGGCGACTGGGCCAAAGACCGCATTGTGACCGACATCGTGCGCCATTTGGCCGCCGGCCAGCCCGTGCCGGTGCGCATCCCGCGGGCCGTGCGCCCCTGGCAGCATGTCTTGGAGCCGCTGTCCGGTTACCTGACGCTGGCCGCCAGAATGCTTCAAGCCGACGATCCTGCGTGGTGTACGGCCTGGAATTTCGGCCCCATGCCCGGCCAGGAGATTGCCGTCTCTCAACTGGTGGAGTTGTTCGTACAAGCCTGGGGTGGCGGCGCCTGGCAGGACGTGAGCGATCCCCGTCAGCCGCACGAAGCGGGCGTGCTGCGATTGTGCATCGATAAAGCGCTCGAGCAACTCGCGTGGCGGCCGCGCTGGAGCGTGGCCGAGGCCGTCGCGCGAACGGCCCAATGGTATCGCCGCTTCCATGCAAGTTCCTTGCCGGCCGCCGCGGCCGCCTGTCGCGAGGATATTGAAGCCTACGAAAAGGGGACTGTCCCCTTCGGTCGCACGATTGACACAGAAGACCGTACAGTCCCCGAAAAGCCGCGTTGACGACCGTTGCGACTCGCTGCGCCCTCCTTGCGGCAGAAGGGCAGGAGGTGAGGGCAGTCTGGTATTTTTAGGAAATCCTTTTGTTTAGTCCAAGCCTATTTCCGCAGGATCTTGACCACGTGCTCGCCCATACGCGTGACGACTGGGCGGAACTGCGCGGGCGGCGGCTCTTCATGACCGGGGGAACGGGCTTCTTTGGCGCGTGGCTGATCGAGACTTTCCTTTGGGCCAACGAAAGGCTGGACCTGGGTGCGGAGCTTCTGGTTTTATCGCGCGATCCGGCGGCGTTCCTGCGAAAAATGCCGCACCTGGCGGGCCAACCGGGCTTGGGCTTCCAAGCGGGGGACGTGACGTCGTTCGAGTTCCCCCAAGGGCATTTTTCGCATGTGATCCACGCCGCCACGGCTGCCAGCGCCACCCTGAACGACCAGGCGCCGCTGGTCATGGTCGATACGGTCGTGACCGGCACGCGGCGGACGCTCGATTTCGCCCGCCGCGTGGGCGCGAAGAAATTCCTGTTGACCAGTTCCGGGGCCGTCTATGGCCGGCAACCGCCCGACACTGTTCATGTGTCGGAGGATTATTGTGGGGGGCCGGACCCCTTGGATCCGGCCTCGGCCTATGGCGAAGGCAAGCGGTTAGCCGAGCACCTTTGCGCCCTCTATGCGCGTTGTTATGGGATGGAGATCAAGATCGCGCGCGGTTTTGCCTTCGTCGGACCTTACTTGCCCCTGGACGCCCATTTTGCCATCGGAAACTTTATTGGTGACGTTTTAGCGGGCCGTCCCATTACAGTCGGCGGTGACGGCACGCCGTTGCGGTCTTACTTGTATGCTGCCGACTTGGCCATTTGGCTCTGGACGATCCTGTTCCGCGGGATGTCATGCCGTGCGTATAATACGGGTTCAGATGCAGAAATCTCGATCGCGGAGTTAGCGCGGATGGTGGCCGAAACCTTGGCGCCAGGCACGGAAGTTCGTCTGGCCCAGCCGGCTCCTTCCGGCCAGCCCCGGCATATCTATGTGCCGGAAACGCGCCGCGCCCGGGAACAATTGGGGCTCGATGTTCACATTCCATTGGACGAAGCCATTCGCCGCACGGGCCGGTGGTATCAAGACTTGGCGGAGCGGCCGCGTCATGCTGAGGTGCTGACGCATGGTGTGGCGGCGAGGAAAGACAACCAATGATCAAAGTAAGCGACTACATTGCGCAGACGCTCGTCCAGCACGGTATCCGCCACGTGTTCATGGTGACCGGGGGCGGAGCAATGCACTTGAATGACTCCTTGGGCAAGAACTCTCAGTTACGTTACATTTGTAACCACCATGAGCAGGCGTCGGCGATGTGTGCGGAGGGCTACGTGCGGATCGCCGGACGGATGGCCGCAGTTTGCGTGACGACGGGACCCGGCGGTACCAATGCCCTCACCGGTGTCTACGGAGCGTGGACCGACTCGATGCCGATGATTGTCATTTCGGGCCAGGTGCGTTATGACACAACGGTCCGCAGTACGGGGCTGCCCCTTCGGCAACTGGGCGACCAGGAGTTCGACATTACGCGGGCCGCTGCCACGATGACCAAGTATGCAGCCATGGTGACGGATGCTCGGGAGATCCGCTATCACTTGGAGAGGGCTCTCTATCTGGCCCGCAGTGGCCGGCCCGGACCTTGTTGGGTCGACGTGCCGCACGATATCCAGGGGAGTGTGGTCGACGAAACGACGCTCCGCAGTTACTCGCCTGACGAAGATCCGGAGGAAATTCCACCCAAAGTCAGCCCCGAGCTGGCCCGCTCGGTTCTTGCCCAGATCGAAGCTGCTCAGCGGCCGGTGCTCTTGGTTGGCCCCGCAGTCCGCTCCTCGGGATCATGGGAAGCATTTCGCGAAGTGATCGACCTTTTGAATATTCCCGTGGTAACGGCTTTCAATGCCCATGATGCGATCGAGAGCGGGCACCGCCTGTATTGTGGGCGCCCGGGGACGATTGGAGATCGCGGCGGAAATTTCGTCCTGCAAAACTCCGATCTCCTCTTGGTCCTTGGTTGCCGTCTGGACATCCGCCAGATTGGTTACAACTATCGAGCGTTCGCCCGTGCAGCGCGAAAGGTCGTCGTCGACATCGACCCCATGGAGTTGAAAAAGCCGACGATCGTGCCGGATTGCCCGATACGCGCCGATGTGGCCGACTTCCTGGACTCGCTGCTGGTGAGCCTAGCGGGTAAGCCGCTGGCGGCGAAGACCTCCTGGCTGGACTGGTGCCGACAACGCAATGCGCGTTATCCTGTCGTGTTGCAGGAGTACTGGAATCGCGAACTGCTCGTCAATCCCTATTGTTTCATTGAGGAATTGGGGCGGCAGTTGCCGGAAGGCCAGATTGTCGTCTCGGGCAATGCCACGGCCTGCATCGTGCCATTCCAGGCGCTATCGATAAAACGTCGACAACGACTGTTCAGTAATTCCGGCTCCGCGCCCATGGGATTCGACCTGCCTGCGGCCATTGGCGCCTGTGTCGCGGCGGAGGGGCAGCCGGTCGTCTGTCTGGCTGGCGACGGCAGCGTGCAGATGAACCTACAAGAATTACAAACGATCGTCCACCACCAGTTCCCCATCAAGCTGTTCGTGCTGAACAACAACGGCTACCATTCCATCCGCCAGACGCAGAGTAATTTCTTCGGAACGCCCTTGGTGGGCTGCGACGCCGACAGCGGCGTGAGTTTCCCGGACATGGAACGGATCGCGTATGCCTACCGGATACCTTTTGTGCGTTGCGCGAAGCACAGCGACATGAGTGCGACGATCGCCGCGACCTTGTCCGCATCGGGACCGCGGATGTGCGAAATGATGCTCACGCCCGACCAGCCCTTCGCGCCAAAAGCTGCTTCGCGGCGGCTTGCCGACGGACGCATGGTCTCCAATCCCTTGGAAGACCTTTTTCCGTTTCTGGATCGCGCGGAATTTCGGCAGAATATGTTGATCGATCCGATCCCGGAGCCGGAATGAGTTGCCATGCAAATGTCCCGCCTCCTGCGCAATGCCATCTTCGATCTGGACGGTACGCTGGTCGACTCGGCTCGCGACATCCGCAGCGCTATCGTCCAAGCATATGCGACCGTCGGGATCCAGGGACTGGCCGACAAAATCGCTAAAGCCGTCATTGGTCCACCTCTGGCAGATACCGTCAGATGGCTGAGTCCGAACCTTGCTGAGGAAAGATACACCGCCCTGGTGGCCGCTTTTCGGCAGGCTTATGACCACAGTCCCCTGGACGAGACAAAGTGTTATTCAGGCGTTTGGGACGTCGCTCATGGGTTGCGCGATGCGAATGCTAAACTATTAGTGGCCACCAATAAGCCCGGGTTGGCAGCCCGTCGGGTCCTGGACAAAACAGGACTGACAGATTGCTTTCTCGACGTGGCAACGCCGGATGCCTTTCCTTCGTGCAGGGCATCGAAAGCGGAGATGGTCGGGCATTTGATCGAAAAATGGAAGCTCGATCGCGAGGTCACTTTCGTTTTCGGTGATGCCGTGTCCGACATCGAGGCGGCACGGCAAAATGGCGTGGGTTCGGTCGCCGTGTTATCCGGATATGGAAAGCGCGAAGAACTGATTGGCTGCCAACCAACTGTACTGTTGGAATCGATGGGAGGGCTTCTGAGCTGTGGACAATTCGATTTTCGATGAACTATTTGTGCTCGAGATGGCCAACAACCACTGGGGTAAAGTGGAACGCGGATTGAAAATCATCCGCGACTTTTCCCGGGTGGTCCGCTTCAACAACATGAAGGCGGCCATCAAGTTGCAGTTCCGCGACGTCGAGAACTTCATTCACAAGGACTTCGTCCACCGGACCGACGTTCGTTATATCAAGAAGACGCTCGATACGCGTTTGTGCAAATCGGACCTGGCACGCCTGGTGCGGTCGGTCGTACAAAACGGTTGCATTCCTTGCGCAACCCCTTTTGACGAGCGATCCGTCGATCTTTGCGTGGAATTGGGAATCAAGATCATCAAGCTCGCCAGTTCCGACGTCAACGACTGGGTGTTGATCGAGAAGATCGCGCGTACCCGCTTGCCGGTCATCGCCTCGCTGGGCGGCTCTTCGCTGAAAGACACCGAGGACCTGGTCAAGTTCTTCCGCAACCGGCACATAGCCCTCGCGATCAATCACTGCGTGTCGCTCTATCCCAGCGAGGATAACGAACTGGAGATGAACCAGATCGACTTCCTTCGCACCCGCTTCCCCCATCTGGCGATCGGCTTTTCCACGCACGAGTATCACGACCAGACCTCATCGATGTTGATTGCCTACGCCAAGGGCGCTCGGACCTTCGAGCGGCACGTTGATATCGAAATGGACGGCGTTCCCATCTCACCCTACTGCTCGCTGCCGCATCAGATCGACGAGTGGTTCCGAGCATTCAAAAAAGCCAAGGCGATGTGCGGCACGCCGGGGACCCAGAAACGCATCCCCAGCGATCGCGAGATGAGTTACCTGGACGGGCTGGTCCGCGGCGTCTACGCGGCACGCGATTTGCCCGAGGGGCAGCGTCTGAGCGAAGATGACATCTATCTGGCCATTCCACTGCAGAAAGGCCAGATCTCCTGCCGGGAACTGATGAACAACGAGGTACTGCTCGCCCCCGTTGGCAAGGACCAGCCCATTATGATCGACGTGATCGATGGGCCCTACGCGCATGCCGAGCAATTGCGAAAGTACTACTACCAGCGAGGACTGTAGACGCCGGTCTGCTTGCAATCGCATGGAAACCCCGCTGCCGGAAGTCGCCGCATTCGAGGCCAGTGTGCCGTCGGTGGCCGCCAGGCTGAGCACGTAGGTACCGGAGA
>CAYYBU010000100.1:0-7793 GCA_964469945.1 uncultured Planctomycetaceae bacterium | reverse complement strand
TCGACACCAAGACCAGTCGCGCCCGCACCATCGCCGGATCGAGGTCGCTGTCGGGATAGCCGGGCCAGGTGTTGGCAACGCCCGCCGGCGGCTGCGCCGGGATGATGCGCTCCCAGTACCAGCGTGCGGCGGCGTAATCGCCCGATTCCAAGGCCAGTTCGCCCAAGGCCAACAGGGCCTTGTCGCCCCAACTGCTGGCAAACGCCTGAGATACCACGTTGTTTAGCAGCTTGCGGTCACGCTCGGCGGCGCCCTGCTGGTACCATTTCCGCGCCATGGCGTCGATGCGGCTGCGGTACAGCTTCAGGGCCTCCGGCGGCAGCGCGGCCAGTTGCAACTGGCAATAGTCGCCCAGCCCCACGTAACGCTGCTCCGTCACCCCCAGCAGTTTCCCTTCGGAGTTCTCCGTCACCTTTAGCAAGGTGTCGACGGCCTCATCCCACTGGCGGTCGGCCAGGTAGGCCATGACGCGTTCGAGTTGGGCCAGCACGGTGCCATCGGCCCGATCGAGTTGCACCGTATCGGACAAATCGAACTGGCTGCTGGAGGCGAACGCGCCGACCTGGGCCACCGCGGTCCGCGCAGCGGCGACCAGCAGCAACGCGCTCAACGCGAGCGCGGCCGGCCACGGCCATTGAGTTCGCCGGATACCATTCATGGGCGGCAACCTCTTCCCCCCTGACCGCTGCGGTTCCACACACTACCATTCGTGGCAGCGACCGGGGAGTATTCCTATTCCTTAAGTATAAGCCGCCGCTGGCTTTGGAAGAAGTGGCCCGGCTTAGCGGCCAGGAGAACTGCAAAGTCGGGGTCCGGTCCATTTTTCGGCCCAAACGCTTCGCTTTTTTGAGGAAAGCCTTGTCCGAAAACATGGACCTGACCCCTTTGCGTCGGACAATTATCAACCGAACTTCAATGTAGTAGGCACACGCCGTGTGCCGTTATTTTGCTGACGGCACACGGCGTGTGCCTGCTACAATTCCGGTTACCTATTCATTTACGCGGCCTTAGCGGCTAATTTGTTTGCCCGAGAGACTAAGCACGTAGTAAACCACGTCCCAGATCTCCTCGGGCGAGAGCACGCCCGGGCTGCCCGGCGCGGGGCCAAAGGCCGGCATGGGCGTCCCCTTGATCCCCACGGCGATCCGCCAGTAGAGATCTTGTGGCCGGTCGCCGCCGCGAAAAATTCCTTCGTGAAAGTTCCGCGGCCGCAGCGGTTGTAGGGGCAGACGGAATCGCCGCGACCGTTCCACAACTCCCTCGGCCGAAGAGGCCATCTTCCGCTGGTTCCAATCGTCGTACAACTCGCCCGCCCGTGGGCCGTCGCCGTGGCCAGCCGTGCCGTGACAATCGATGCAACGCGACTGTTTTCTCAGGAAAATTGCCCGGCCGCGAGTGGTCGCCGTGGCCGGTGGATCGCGCATTGCGGGCGGGACAATGGCCAGCGTCTCGGCTGCCGCCCATGACTGGGCCGCCGGCAACGCCCCCTCCTCGCACATCACTGCGATATCCAGCGGAAGCTTTTCGTCTTCATCGAGCACCTGGGCCATTACGTATCCCTCCGTCTGGCCACGGATGCTCAGGTATAGCACGTACTCGACGAGCACGTCGATTTCTTCCTCCGGCAGCACGGCAAAGGAAGGCATAGCCGTGCCGGGCAGGCCCGAGCGCAGCGTTCGCCGCAGATCGCCGCGGGTCGGCTTGGCCCCGCCGGCTGTCGAGGTGTACTTGAACAGGCCGCTACGGAAATCGCGCGGATACGGGGTCAGCACCGCCGCACTGGGGCCGGCGCCATCGCCGGAGATGCCATGACAGGCAACGCAATGCCGCCGGTACAGGCCACGCTGCTTGCCGACCGCATCGCTGGCCACGGCGCCGGCTGCGGCCCGCAACCGCTCGATACGCAAGCCGGTTGCGGTCCGCGCATCGGGTTCGCCTGCTCCCGCCGCGCGCTGGGCATCTTTACCACCGTTGGACTTTTGCAAATTGCCGATGTACGGTCCCCTCTCCATCTGGGAGAGGGTTAGGGTGAGGGCGATCTTGGGTTCGTCGGGGGTGCCAAACAGTTCTTCCAACGTATCCCGGATCGCCTCCTCCTGGGCCGGGGTCATGCGCCGCGGATCGCGGCCCTCGGTGTTGAGGCAAAACCGCGGCGGCCGCGAGCAACCGCCCAAGAGAAGAATGAAAAACAGCGTTGGCAACAGCGGGAGCCGATTCACTGCTTTCCCCAGTGCGACGGTTCGAGCCGGATCGTCCCTAGGTCGTTGATCCCCGGCTTGATGGTCGCCATGAAGCGGCCCTTGGGCCATGCGGGCGTTTCCAGCGGGCCGACTTGCTCCTGCCAGGCCTGAAATTCCCATGTGCCCAGGGGCAGTTTCTCGATGCGGAACGTGCCGTCGGCCGCCGAAATGGCCACATACGGATTCTCGCGCGGCAGGATGTACGCGCTTTCCCAGGGATGATAGTTGCACGCGATATGCACCGGGCTGTTCTGCCGGCGGCTGAACCGGTAGCGGGCCGTTCCGCCCACCGGCATGACGATGTTCGCCGGCGCGTCGCCCGGTGGCGAAAAGGCCACGTTCTGGGCGATCGGATCGGAATTGACGATGAACAATTCCTGCGCCGTGTGCCAGATCTTCAGACAATGGGGCTTGAAAATGCAATCGCGATTGTCCAGCGTGACCGTTTTGGCCGCCGCTTCCGCTAGCGCCGGGCAGATGGGAATCGCCCGGGTGCGGACGTAGACATACACATCGGCCAGGCCGCCATCGCGGCCGACCAGCAGCGACTCGTCGCGGATATCGAACTTGCCGCAAAAGTCGAGGTCGCGATCGACCTTGAGCCTGCGCCGCGGGGGAGCCGTGCCGTTCCAAAGGAAACGCCCCGTCAGGTTGCCCCATTGCGGGGCGTCGGCGGCCTGCGCCCATGTCGGCAGGCCGATTCCGGCCAGTGCTGCCCCGCCCACGGCAACCTGGTGGAGGAAATCACGTCGTTCGAGTGGTCCACGCATCAGACTCTTACCTCCTCATCCCTTATCTTTCCTTCTCAAGTACCAATCATAATGGATCAAGAGGTCGATGACCGCATCGAATTGCTCGCGGCTGGTCCCGAGGCCTGGAATCGCCATCAAGGGTGGGCCGGCCGGCGGAAAATTCACCGGCATGGCAGTGTAAGGCAGTATCGACTTGGGATTGGCCAACCAGCGGCGGAGATACGCGGGCTGGAGGCGGTGTCCCACTTCCTCCAGGTCCGGGGCCACAATGGCCCTTCCCCCTTTTTCAGCCTGGTTATCGCCGAGTTGGTGACACCTGCCACAATAGGTCTTCTGATCGGTGAGAATTCGCATCGCCGCGGCCATGCGAGCGAATCGGCCGGGATCTTCTCCGCGCTCCTTCGCAAAGGGGACAGTCCCATTTTCGGCGTCTCCGCTGGAGACGACGGACGAAAATTGGGACAGTCCCCGGGGGAAGTCCTCGGCGGGGTCATCCTCGGCGGCAGCGAAATAGGCGACCAACTTAGTCACCTCGGTCGCGGAAAAATTGAACCGCGGCATCCGCAGCACGGTGGCTGGGCGGATCGGCACGGGATCGAGCAAGAATTGCCGCAGCCAGGCGGCTTGCACCTTGGTCCCCTCGTGAACCAACGGCGGCGGCAGGCGGCCCCATGCCGTGCTGTCCACCCCGGCAGCGCCCTCCACCCGGGCCTGGGCCAACAGGCGCGGATAGAGAAGTCGCGCCAACGTGCCACCCCACGGCGGCCGTTGCGTGAGGAGTTGGCCCCGGACGACCGGCACGTCGCCGCTGCCGACAGGCCAGACGCGGCCATCGATCAGGGCTGGCTCCCAGGGGGTGAAATAATACAGCGGCTGGCCCGCGTCGTCCTCGTCCTCGACCCGTTTTCCGGCCGCATCGACGCGCGGCATCCCGGCCACTTCCACACGAGACTGTCCCCGGGCAGCGAATGTCCAGCGCTCCAGTTCCAACGTGTGGCACTCGGCACAAGCGTACTTGTCCAGCACCTGGCGGCCTTCGGCCATCACGCCGCGGCGTCCCTCCTCGCGGCAGACGTATTTCTCCGCCGCCGGCTCAGCCACCAATCCCAACACGAACGTCATGACGGCCTCGCGCTGCGGCCCGCTGAGACGGAATTGCCCCATCGTCAGCCATTGCGGATAGCCTTTCGTTTCGGCGATGGCAAAATCGAAGCTTCGCGGCGCTCGCAGCTTTTGCCAGAGAAAGCCTTCGCGGCGGTGCGATCGCAAGGCGTCGAGATAGAATGCGTCGCCGGCGGTCGATGAAGCGGCCAGCTCCTCCACCCGCTCGAATCCCAGTAGCGACTCCTGTTTGCGCCCCCAATCGCTCAAAACCGGCCCGATCGGCCGGGCGTCCTCGAAACCGGGAATGTCGTGGCAGCCAAAGCAGCCGCGGCGGGCGATCGCTTGGCGGCCCACGTCGAGCAGTTCTTTCTTCGCGCCGAGCGCGTCGGCCAACGCCGCCAAGTCGCGCGCGTCGCCCCCGCCGAGCGAATCCGCCGCCGGCTTCTCTTGCGTCCCGGCCACTGCCAGCAGATACGCCGCAATATCCGCTGCTGCCGCTCCCTCGCTGGCCTTGCCGCCTTCATCGAACTGCATGGTGGGCATCGTCGTCCGCGGCCGATAGTGCGCCGGGTCGCGGATCCAGCCCGTCAGCCAGCGGGCGCCGCTTCCCGGGCGATACTTCGCGCCCATGCGCGAAAGCTCGGGGCCCTGCGTCGCCGTGCTTTGCGGAAGATCGCGGTGCTGGTGACAAGCGAGGCAACCCTGCCGCTCGAAACGTTGCTTGCCGCGCTCGACCGAGGGCGCTGCGGCCACGTCCGGCGGCCCTGGCAAGGGCGAGATTGGTTCGCTCTTGGCCAACAGGTATTCGACGATCGCGCGGATCTCCACGGGCTCGAAGCGCCGGGCCATGGCCAGGCTCTTGCCGCGAAGCTGCTCGTCCAGCCCGTAGATACGCGGCATGCGAGTGTCGGGAAGGAAGTGGGCCGGATCGCGAAGCCGATCGGCCACGTAGGCCGCTGTGGTCTTTTCCGCAAGGTGCCGCAGGCTGGGGCCGACCTTGAGCATCGGCCCGGCCTGCCGCCCGCTTGGGGCCGGCCGGAAAATATCTTCCCTGGTTGCTTGGGAGCGGCCGCCCCCATCGAAGCCCGAAGCGCAAGCGAGGTCCGTAGAGCGGGGCCCCTTCGCTTGCGCTTCAGGCTTCAATTCCGCCGCGGCAAATCGGGAGGTTATTTTCCGGCCGGTACTCGCCGAGGCCATCTCGGCGAAGGGCGCTTCCTGCTCCAATCGCATTTCGGGGCCGACCGACCGTCCGCTCGTGTCGCGGCCGCTGATCTCGTGGCAGCCGAAGCAGCCCAACTGCCGCACCAAATGGTATCCGGCCAGCAGCTTGGCGGCCGGCGGATCGGCAAAGCGGCGGCTCGCCTCCAGGTCGCTCACCTGCGGATGGCAACGCAAACAGCGGCTTTCGGCAAACCGGCCCGGCAACATGGGAAAATCCCCTTGCGGACTGCGCGACCAGCCGTACTGTTGCCGCCAGCGGACCTGCTGGGCGATGTCGTTGGGCGCGTGCGCGGCCCAGGTGAAATCGGTCGCACTCCCCTGCCCTTCATGGCAGACCGTGCAACCAAACCGCGCGGCCGGATGCGGGCTCTTCTCGCCCACGAACAGTTCCAACCGCGGATGAGAGCGAAACGGCTGCGCGGCGTCCGGGTAGGCCGCCCGGTCGATCCCCTGATGGCACGTCACGCAGCGATCGACGCGGCCCACCTGGCGGAAATGATAATCGATGGTCAGTTCCGGCAGATCGATCTCCGCGATCTGCGGCCGCCAGCCGGCCCCGGTCGCGGACCCGCGCTCGATTTGCTCATGAAACGTCCGCTGGTACTGTTTCCACGGCCGCCGCCCGTCGGCAACCAGCACCCAAACGGTCGCCGCTAGCAGCGCGAGCGACGACGCCGCGAACACCGCGTGCAGGCGTCTGATGCTGTAGTAGGTCTTCTCGCTGACGGCCATAACGCTCAACTTCTCACAGGTTCAATGACCACTCGGGGATGCTCACCAGGTAACTCAAGTCGAAGCTCCAGCGCAGGATCATTTTCAGCGGCAGCAGGACCACCAGCAGCAACAGCACGACCATCAGCGCATAGCGGCCCCGGCCCATGCGGCAGCGGAACGTGCGGAGAACCGTGCCGCCCAGGACCGCCGGCAGGATGAGAAAATAGCTCGCCAGCACGGCCAGGCCGGCGATCTCGCGCCAGACGATCTGTCCAAGCCGGGCCCAACCAGCGCCGCCCGCTTGCGGCAAGGGGCGGCCGAGCAAACCGGTCCAAAACCACTGCGACAAGGTCGCGCCATGTACGGTCGCCAGCCGACCCGCGTCGCGGACCTCGTAGGGACCGAAGTCGCTCCAATTCGGGCCGCGCACGAAGGTGCCGATGAGGATCGGCACTACCCAGAGCATGAGGAAGCCGAAGAGGAAGGCCGCCGTGGCGAAACGCCGTCTGCGGATCGTATAGCAGCCGTTTTTTTGAGGATTGAAATCGAGATAGGGAATGGCCATCAGACCGAGCACGATTGCGCAGGGCACGACCACGCCGACCAGCCAGGCGTCGGCATAGACCAGCAACTCCTGCAAGCCCACGAAGTACCAGGGGGCCTTTGCCGGATTGGGCGTCAGGGCCGCATTGGCCGGCTGCTCCAGCGGCGTCGGAAACCACCGCGCGCAGAGCAGTAGCAACGCGGTCACCAGGATCATGCAGATCAACTCGATGTAGACCAGGTCGGGCCAAACCAGCACTTTTTCCGGCGCTTGCGATTGCAACGGCGGAAGTGTTTCTTCGCGGCGGTCATTCTCGACGGCCTGCCGCATCGCCAGCCAGAGGAAAAAGGCCAGCAGATAGACCATGCCCACGATGGGCACGCTGTCGGGCGCCAGGACCAGGGCGGAAAATTGCGGATCGGTCAGCGACGCGCCCAACAACAGCCACGAGGCATTCAGCGCCATCCAGGCCACCGCCGGCACGACGCACCAGCGTCGCCCCAGCCAGACGGCCAGCAGCAAACCCAACGATCCCAGCCAGATGCTTCGCGCTCCGATGACGCGATCGAGGAGTATTTTGATCGCCTCGGGGACCGTCGGCGGGCTGCCCATCAGGGATCGCGCGGCCAGCAGGCCGAAGACGGCGGCCAGCAGCAGCCACGCCAGAGCGCGCAGCCACCCTAGGCGGAAAAAGGGGGACAGGCACCGTGGCGACGACGTTTCTCCTGTGGCCGAATCAACTTGTGCCACGGAGCCAGTCCCCTTTTTTCCGCCGGCCTTGTGCAGTAGAATTGTTCGACCGGCGCGCCAGGCCGCCAGGAGGTTCATCGCGCAGACGGCCAGATAAAACCAGCCCAGCGGCCTGGCCATGTTGGCGATCGCGAGTTGCGCAGTGGATTCCATGCCGTTCTCTACAGGGGTCTGCTGATGCCGTCCTTGCGCACCCGCCAGAAATGTACGGCCGTCAACAAGCCGGCCAGCAGCGGCACGGCGACACAGTGCAGCACGTAAAAGCGGTTGAGCGTTTCTTCGCCCACGCTGGGCGCGCCCAACAGCAGCGTCTTCGGATCGAGGCCGCGGGCCGCCCCGGCGTCGAGCCACTGATGGCCCGGGCCTTCGGCGCCGACCAGCGGCGCGGCGCCCGCCATGTTCGAGGCCACCGTGACCGGCCAGATCGCCTTCTGGTCCCAGGGCAGCAGGTAACCGGTGAAGGACAGC
>CAYYBU010000099.1:0-7796 GCA_964469945.1 uncultured Planctomycetaceae bacterium | reverse complement strand
CCGCGATGTAGTCGACCACGGAAATCTCAAGTCCGCGCGCGGCCCCGGCAACGAAGAGCCAGTAGAGGATCGCCACGGCGGCGGCCACCGAGAGGGCGGCAAAGACGCGGACCATGCCCTGCCCCAAGCCGAACAGGGCCCCCTCGTTAAGGCTGGTTTGAAACCCCACCACATCCTGCCAGAGCCACCACACGGGCCTCTGGCCGGGCATCCCCAACCAGTTGAAGACCCAGCGTTTGCTGGCCAAGTCCAGCGCGCAGCCCCCCACGACAAGGGTGAAAAACAGGATCCAACGGCTAACGGGAACTGCCCTCATGGCCGTTCCTTTTCTGGGCTTCTGGGGAAACTGCGATTAGTGGCCGTTTTCCTGATGGGCGGCACACTTCACGCAATGGGCCGCGTAGGGAATGGCGTTCAGCCGGCTCTTGGGAATCTTCGCCCCGCACTCTTCACACTTGCCGTAGTTGCCCTCCTCCAACCGCTCCAGCGAAGCCTCGATCTTTTGCAGGGCCTCCCCCTCGTTCTCCATCAAGCTGAGGGTAAACTCCTGCTCGAAGTTGTCGCTGCCGATATCCGCCATGTGAATGGGCATGCTCGACAGATCGCCATTGGCTTCCGAGCGGCTTTTCTTCAAGGCAGCATCGGCAAGTTGAGTGACGTCGCCCCGCAAACGCGCGCGTAAGGCAAGGAGCCGTTCCTTGTAGAAACCCATTTCGTCGTTGGTCATCAAACCTCCTCCGCGTGAGCCTTCCTCTGCTCGCCCCAGTTGGTTACCTCAGAGACTTTTCATTGTAAACGGCGGGAAAACCATTGTCAAATCGCGCCCCACGGCACGCCCGGTTTCTTTGGGGTTTCTACGGGGAACGCGGCCACCGCGGTCATTTCAGCAGTTTCAAAAGACCGGTGATTGCGGGGACGCACCTCACCCAATCTGCGTTAGCGAAAGTACATCGTAATGGTGGTGTAATACCAATCTTACAACCGGGGTCGGGGCTCAGCTCTTAGGATCGGCCGAATAATAACTTCCAGACTTGGGCGGAGAACCGGTCCCCCGTAGGTCAGGCTGTGCCTGACAGTCCGGGGCGTCAGGCACAGCCTGACCTACGATTTGCGGACGTTATTTTTCTGCCGCTCCTTAGGCAACGAGCAGGAAAAAGGTGTTGAACCGCTGTAGGGAACGCCCTCCGTGGCGTTCCGGTTTCTCGGTGACGCACGGAACGCCACGGAGCGGCGGGTAGTTTTCTTCCTGCCGGCTGCCTTGACGCAAGCCTTCGCGACAAGCGTTGGCCTACTACGGAGGGGACGTTCCCCCGCGGCCGCCACTGCGTGTATAATGAGCGAGTGGTCCCGCGCCGAATTTCCCGTACGGGCCCCCCCGGCCTCGGCAAACCTTGCCCATGTCCAGCGTCTCTGCTGCCTCCTTTCGCGTTTGCCTGATCAGTCCGCCGTACGATCGGCAACGGGTCTATTCCGGTATGGGGTTCGCCGCACCGATCGAGCCGCCGCTGGGACTGGCCTTCATCGCCGCCATGGTCCGCCAGCGGGGATTCGACGTCCGCCTGATCGACTCGACCACCGAGGGCTACGGCCTGGCCGAGTTGCAGCAGATCGTGGCCCAGTGGCAACCACACCTGGTGGGCATCTCGGCCAACACGCCCGTGTACCCCATCGCCGTCGAACTGGCCGCCCTGGTGAAACGCGCCCTGCCGGAAGCGACCGTCGTGTTGGGCGGCTGCCATCCCACGCTGTATCCCGAGCGGGCGCTGGCCAATCCGGGGGTCGATGCGGTCATCGTGGGCGAGGGTGAACTGGCCATGGCCGAAATCGCTGCCGCACGGGCCGCCGGCCGCGACCTGGCGGGCATCGCCGGCCTAGTCCATCACTGCGGTGGGCAGGTCGTCCGCGAGGCCGAGCGGCCCTTCCTTCAGGATCTCGACTGCCTGCCGCCGCCAGCCTTCGATCTGCTGCCGATCCGCAAGTATCGCATCAGCCTGGGCATGGCCCGGCACACCCCGGCGGTCAGCATGGTGGCCAGCCGCGGTTGCCCGATGAACTGCAAGTTCTGCACCTCGCCGGGAATCTGGAAGCGCTGCTGGCGGCATCACAGCCCGCGCTACGTGGGCGAGGTGCTGGAAACGCTGGCCACCCGGCACGGCGTTCGCCACGTGCAGTTTCGCGACGACACCTTCACCATCGATCGCGGCTGGGTCGAGGGCATCTGCGCGGAAGTGTTGCGCCGCCGCTTGCGGCTCACCTGGGATTGCTACAGCACGGTGGGCCTGGTGCAGGACGAACTGGTGCGGCGGATGAAACAGGCCGGTTGCACCTGCCTTTCCATCGGCATCGAGTCGGGCAACGACGGCATGTTGCAGAAGTACAAGGGAACCTCGAAGGCGGAAGTCCGCGAGAAGATGGCCCTGTTGCGGCGCGTGGGCATGCAGACGCGGCTGTTTTTCATGCTGGCGCCGCCGGCCGAACGGTGCGAACACCTCGACGAAACGCTGGCGTTCGCCTTGGAGTTGGACCCCGACTTCGCCATGTTCACACCCACGGTGCCGCTGCCCGGGGCCGCCTTGTACGAGGAGTTGCTGCACGACGGCGCGGGCGTGCCCGACTATGACCATCAGTTGCAGAATTTTCAGGACATTCTCTATGCGCCGCCGCCCTTTACGGTGCGGGAACTGGAGGAGTTCCGCAGTCTCTGTTACCGCCGTTTCTATTTGCGTCCGCGCTACGTGTGTCGCATGTTGCCCAAGCTGCTCAGTTGGGACTCGATGAAACGCGGCGGCGAGGCGCTCGGGCAACTCGCCCTGATGTGGCGACGCAGACGAGCCTCGGCAAGCTCAAATCTCCCCTCGCCCGCTTGCGGGAGAGGGGCAGCGACCTGGTCGCCGGGTGAGGGCGCTCGAGACCTGCCCCAAGGCCAGCCACCCTCACCCCCGACCCCTCTCCCGCAAGCGGGCGAGGGGAGACCCTGAGACATGCTCCGCATCCTGCTTGTCCATCCGCCGTGCAATCCGCGGGAAAAGGCCTTTCCGCTGGGATTGGCCTACCTCGCCGCGGCGCTGACGGCCGCAGGACACCGGGTCACCGGCCTCGATTTGGGCGTCGAACGCCCGGCGCGCTGGCCCGCGGCAGCGGCCAACGTCGATGTGGTCGGCATGTCGGCCATGTCGGCCACCTGGCCGACGGTGCGGCAGTTGTTGGCCACGCTGCCGCCCGACCAGGGCCGCCTGGTGGTCGTGGGCGGGCCACACGCCACGCTCTTTCCCGACGAGATCCTGGCCGAGCCGGTGGTGGACGCGGCTATTGCCGGCGAGGGCGATCGAGTGATAGGCGACGTGCTGCGGGCCTGGCAGCAGTGGCGCGCCGGTACGGGTGACGCGATCTCAGCACCGAGTTTCCCCGGCGTCGTTTGGCAGCAGCGCTGGCTCCAGCGGGGATTTCGCTCGCAACGCGATGCCCTGCGGATCGACGAACTGGGCGCGTCATCGCCCGATCGACGCCTGTTCCCCCTCGCCGCCTACACCGGCATGTTGACGCGACGACGCCGCTACACGCAGATGATCGCCAGCCGCGGTTGCCGGCGGGCGTGCGCCCATTGTCCGGCAAGCCGCCTGCTGCCCGGCGGACGAAGGGCCCGGCCGGTCGAGGACGTGGTTGGCGAAATGGTCCTGCTGCGCGAGCGTTTCGGCATCGACGAGTTCCACTTCGAGGACGACAGCCTGTTCGAGGAGCCAGCCTATGTCGGGGCGCTATGCCGGCAGATTCGCCGCGAGTTGCCCGGCGTGCTCTGGCAATGTCCCAACGGTTGCCATCCCGCCGATCTGCACCTCGACATGCTGGCGGAGCTGGCCGCCGCCGGCTGCTATCGCATCTACTTGGGTCTGCATGGCGTCAGCGTCGGCGCCATGCAACGGCTGGAGCGCGTTTGGGACCCGGCCACGTTGGATCCGCTGGCCTTGGAAGCCGGCCGCCTGGGGCTCGAACTGGGCGGATACTTTACCGTGGGGTTGCCCGGCGAATCGGAAGCCGACATGCGCGCCACGGTGCGGTTCGCGGTCGCTTCGCGGCTGGCGTGGGCGCAGTTCACCCCGTTTCGTTTCATCCCCGGTTCGGCGCTTCATGCACAGCGCGAATCGCTGGCCGGCCTGTTGCCGCCCGAGCCGCTGGTGCGTCGGATCGTGGGCCTCGGCTACCGGCAGTTCTATAGGAGCGGCGGCCGCTGGCGGTACGTCTTGCGAAGCCTCAACGCCCGAAACATGACGCAGATGCTCGCCCGGGCGTACCGCAAGCTGTTGAGGGGAAGTCCGGCGGAAGATAGAATCATGAGCGGCGGCAAATGAAATCGTATGGCAAGAATTGTAGCAGGCACACTCCGTGTGCCGTTGGCCCAGCGGCACACGGCGTGTGCCGGATACCTTACTCTCGAAGGAGTCTTCCATGTCGACGTCTGATTCATCGCCGCCCGCGGCGCCCAGTCCGCAGGAACTCAAGGCCGCCTTGAAGGCCTTCCGCAAGCGGCTCAAACTGACCCAGCTTGACGACCAGTCGCGAATCGGCCGGGGGCCCATGAGCGGCGGCCGGCCGTCGGGGATCGTGGCCATCACGCCGCCCGACCAGTTCCCGCCCCCGGTGTGGGAAGAGTTGGCCAGGCAAGGCAAGCTGAAGCGTGCCGGCAGCGGGCTCTACGAACTGCTGCAACCCTAAGCGGTGGCCAACTGCAAGGCGATCCGGCAGGCGCGATGGAAATCGGCCCGTTCCAAACGCTCGTCGGTCGTGTGGCCGTTGGCCTGCCCACAGCCCAAGGTGACGGTGGGAATGCCCCGGGCCGATAGCCAGTTGGCGTCCAAGCCGCCATTGGAGACGTCGCGTCGCGGCTGGCCGCCGCAGGCCCGCACCGCCGCCTCGGCTTCCAATACGGAAGGATCGTCGTCGGCCAGGCGAAAGGCTTCGTAATCGGCATGGCCCTCGATGCGCACCTTGCCGCAGACGCCCAGGCTGCTGCGGACCGCCCGGGCTGCTTGGCGGAAGGCCCCTGCGATGGCCCGCACGATCTCCGTGCGGAATGCCGCGTCGTGGCTGCGGGCTTCGGCGCGCAACGCGACCAGCGGGGTCACCACGTTGGTGGCCTCGCCGCCTTGGATCACGCCAATATTGCTGGTGCCCTGGCGACCCTGTTTCTCGATCCGTCCCAGCCAGCCCTCGGCGTGCAACTGCGCGATGGCCAAGCCCGCGATGGTGATGGCACTGACGCCTTGCTCGGGCAGGACGCCGGCATGGCTGGCCCGGCCGCGGACGTGGATGTCCATGCGATAGCCGCCGGTGGCGCCGATGGTCAACTTGTCGGTGGACCCGCCGTCGAAATTGAACGCCAGGGCGGGCTTGCCGAGCATGCCGAGGCTGCCGTAGCGGGCCCCGTAGAGCCCCACTTCCTCCTGGATCGTCCAGAGAAACACCAGCGGCGGATGGGGCAGGCGACGGCGCAAGATATCCAGGGCCACGGCCAGGATGGCGGCCGCCCCGGCACGATCGTCGGCCCCCAGGCCGGTCTGTTTGTCGGCAGGCACGATCCAGCGTCCGCGCCGCACGGGGCGAGCCCCGCGGCACAGCGGCACGGTATCGGCATGGGCCATCAGCAGCCGCCGCGGGCCCGGCTGCGTGCCGGGCAACTTGCAAATCAGGTTGCCGATCTGGCCGCCCTGCGGACAGCGGCGCTCGGCGCGGTCGAAGCGGATCGCCTCGTCGCCCACTCCCGCGGCACGAAGCCGGGCCGCCATGAATTCCATGATCGCCTGCTCTTCGCCGCTGACGCCCTCGATGGCCAGCAGTTCCATGAGCAGTTGTTCGGCCGCTGCGGTAAATCGATCTTTCATGATGGTTCGCAATGCGGGAGTTTTACCACAAAGGCACAAAGGCACAAAGGAAAAACAGGAAGAAGGGGAAAAGCGTGGATGGGAAGAGCCCATGTCTGCAGAAAGCAGCGGATCGCCAGGCGATTGAAGGCAGCGTCGCTCCTCCTTTTCCCTCTCCCCCTCCTCTCTTTTTTCCTACTTTCCTTCGTGTCTTTGTGCCTTTGTGGTAAAACTATCTTGAATTCAAAATAGGCGGGCTGGGCGAGGGGCACTTTTCACGGGGTCCAGCCGGCGTTATGTTAGGTAAAGTGAACATGACTTGCAAGCAGCGAGGGGCCGTCCGTTCCATGCGATTTTTTCTCGCCGGTATCATGCAGGGCTCACACACCGCCGCCGTGATGCACGATCAGGATTACCGACTGCGGATCGCGGCCCGGCTGGCCGCCTGTTTTCCCGACGCCGAAATCTACGACCCGCTGGCCAATCACCGCAAGTCCATCGGCTACGACAAGGCCACCGGCCGCGAGGTCTTCTTCCACCACAACCGCATGTGCCGGCAAGTCGACGTGTTGGTGGCCTTCGTGCCCGAGGCCTCGATGGGCACGGCCATCGAGATGTGGGAGGCCTATCAGCATGGCGCGGCGGTCGTTACCATCAGCCCGCTGGCGCACAACTGGGCGGTGAAATTTCTCAGCCACGCCCTCTATGCGGACGAGGCGGCACTGGTCGCCGCGCTGGAGAGCGGGCAACTGGCCGAGCGCATCGCGGAAGTCCTCGACGCGCGGAGCGATGAGCGTAAAGATCTCCAAACCTTCCCGAAGAAAGGCGAATCACCATGAACGATCTCCAAGGCTCGTACCTCTTGTCCCTCTTGCTGGCCCTGATGCCCGCGTGTCTCTTGGCAGCAGAAGCGCCGCCGGCCAACTACGACGAGAGCAAGGTGCCGCATTACACGCTGCCCGATCCGTTGGTGATGTCCGACGGCCAGAAGGTCGCCAGCGCCGCGCAGTGGCGCGAGCGCCGCGACGAGATCGTGCGGTTGTTCGAGAACTACGAATATGGCAAGACGCCGGGACGTCCCGCCAACATGACCTTCCACCTGCGCTCGCAAGCCGACGATGCCTTCAATGGCACGGCGATCCGCAAGGAAGTGACGATCCGTTTCAGCCGCGATGCCAAGGGGCCCAAGCTGGATCTGCTGATCTATCTGCCGCGGCACGCCAAGAAACCGGTGCCGGTGTTCCTGGGCTTGAACTTCAACGGCAATCAGGCCGTGGTCTCCGATCCGGCCGTTGCGATCACCGACGCCTGGGTGGCCAACGATCCGGCGCACGGCGTCAATCATCATCGCGCCACGGAGCAGACCCGCGGCGTGGAGAGTTCCCAGTGGCCGGTGGAAAAGATCCTCGCCCGCGGCTACGGCTTCGCAACGGCTTACTACGGCGATCTGAAGCCCGATTTCGACGACGGCTTTCGCAACGGCGTTCACCCGCTGTTCTACAAGCCGGGCCAGACCCGGCCGGAGGCCGACCAATGGGGCGCCATCGGCGCCTGGGCCTGGGGCTTGAGCCGCGCGCTGGATTATCTGGAAACCGACCGCGACGTCAATGCCCGGCACGTGGCCGTGGTGGGTCACTCCCGCCTGGGCAAGACGGCCGTGTGGGCCGGCGCGCGCGACGAACGTTTCGCCCTGGTGATTTCCAACGACTCGGGCTGCGGCGGCGCCGGGCTGGCGCGGCGGGGCATCGGCGAGACCGTGGGCCGCATCAACACGAGCTTCCCCCATTGGTTCTGCGGCAACTTCAAGAAATTCAACGGCCATGAGGACCGTTTGCCCATGGATCAGCACATGCTCATCGCGTTGGTGGCCCCGCGACCGGTTTACGTCGCCACGGCCCAGGAAGACTTGTGGTCGGATCCGTATGGCCAGTTCCTGGCGGC
>CAYYBU010000098.1:0-7836 GCA_964469945.1 uncultured Planctomycetaceae bacterium | reverse complement strand
CCACGACCGTCAAGGAGCCTCCCTCTTCGAACAGCCGGGCGGTGGCGAAGAGCTTTTTGGGGATGTCGAGGGCCTTGATATCCACGCCGCCGCTCATGGTGCGGCCGGTGTTGCCCACCCACTTATTGAAGGCCCGGGCCAACCGGGTGATAGAATCCAGCAACAACACCACGTCCTTGCCCATCTCGGCCAGCCGCTTGCAGCGTTCCACGACCAGTTGCGAGAGCCGCACGTGGCTCTCGATGTCGCGGTCCAGGCTGCTGGCCACCACTTCGCCGTTGACCGCCCGCTTCATGTCGGTCACTTCCTCGGGCCGTTCGTCGATCAACAGCACGATCAATTTGACGCCGGGGAAGTTGGTCGCGATGCCGTGGCTGATGTGCTGCAACAGGATCGTCTTGCCCGTGCGGGGCGGGGCCACGATCAAGGCCCGTTGCCCCTTGCCCAGCGGGGTGAGCATATCCATGACGCGGGTGGTCATCGGCTCGGCGCCGGTCTCCAGGCGGAGCCAGAATTCGGGGTTGATCGGCGTCAGGCTGTCGAAGGCCTTCACGTTCTTGTAGTCCTCGGGCGTCATGCCGTCGACGTCCAGGAGTTCCTTCAATCGTGGGCCCTGCTGGCGGCGGCCGGCCTGCACCATGCCGCTGAGCTGCACCCCCTCGCGGAGGCCGAATTTGTCGATCATGCTGCCGGGCACGAACGGATCGGTCAACTCGCGGAGGTAGTTGTTCTTGGGGTCGCGGAGGAAACCGTAGCCGTTGGGATGCATTTCCAGGATCCCGCTGCCCGGTTCGACCGGCCCCGGCTCGCCATTATCCTGCGGTTCGAGGCCGCGATTAGGGTCGCCGCCGCCATTGACCGGCGGCCGCATGGGGCGGGGGCGGTAGCCGTTGCCGTTGCCACCGCGTTGATTGTGTCCTTGGGGTCCGCCACGGCCGCGGAGGCGGCCCTTTTTCTTTTTTGCCATAAAGCCCACCTAGAAAGGTAACGTGTACGCTCGGGGGTGTCGCCAATACAGAGCGGAACGCCCGCCAGCGCGCCTCAGCTATAGACGGGTGTTTGGCCCCATGGGGTCAAACGCCCTATTCAAGAGATCAATTCCCGTCCTGCGACGAAAATCGCCATGCCCCAGCAGACCCTTAGGTCAACGCGAGCAACCCAGGTCGAGAAGCTTCTTCTAGTACCCCCGGAAAGAACCATTCCTTGTACGGGGGGCAACTATCAGATGCCAGATCGCGGGCTCGAACCTGCCCACTTGTTCGGCAGAACTCACTCTATCGCTATATTAACGCGGCTGCAATGGATGTCAAGCCGCAATTCCTTATACACCACAAACGAGTTCCTTTCAAGTGAAAAAGACCCCTGGCGGCCGATATTTTCCCCGCCATCGCCACAATTTATCAGATGTGGCCGTTTTTTCCATGACCCGTCATGCCGCGGCTTCCGATAAATCAATGACCGTATCGACACCCTCTTCGCTGGCGCGTGGGGCTGCACAAGATGCACAAGATATACTGGCTATCCTTCGTGGCGGCTGCTTTCCTCACGCTACCGTCGCCGGGTAGCGCCGAACAACCGCTCCACTGGGAGTCGTCAATCGACAATGCCAAACGGATCGCCGCCCAGAGCAACCGCTTGGTGTTGGTCGAGTTCTCGGCCCCCTGGTGTGGACAATGTCAGGCCATGGACAGCGAGGTTTTCAGCCAACCCGGCGTGCCCAGCACGATCGAGGCCAACTATGTCCCGGTACGGCTGAACTTCGATTATGCCAAGCAGACGGCCAAGCAATACGGTGTCACCGGGCTGCCGACCACGGTGATTATCGCCCCCACGCCGCAAGGCGAGGTGCTGGATTCCATTCGCGGGCGGTTCGATGCCGTGCAATATCTCACCCGGCTCAACAGCGTGGCAACGGACATGAAACGACGCGGGGCAGCCACCTATGCCCAGATCCCGGGTGTTGCCCCGGCCGGGGCTCCGCCGGCCCTCGGACCGGCGCCGGGCGGGAATGTTGTCGACAGTCGCTATGCGGACAACGACCCGCGTGGCCGCGCCCCGCAGGCGGCGGCCGTAGCGGCGGTGGCGCCGCAGTATGGAGCACTGGCGACAGGCGCCGCTCCCACCGGCATCCCGGGCGGCGTGGGCGCCATGTCCGCGCCCGGAGCAATGCCGGCCGGTCCATCGCCGCAAATGGTGGCCACCAATCGGCCCATGCTGCCCGCGCCCGGCGTCCCGGCCACCTCGTCGCCGGACCCGTCGCCCGCAGCGGCTACGTCGCCATTGCCCTCCGGCAGCCCGCCGCTGGGCCTGGATGGTTTTTGCCCGGTGCAATTGACCGAGCGTTCTCTCTGGGCTCACGGCGACACGCGTTGGGGCGCCATTCATCAAGGACGGACGTATCTTTTCACCGGTCCCGACGAGCAGCGGCGATTCTTTGCCGATCCGCTGCACTATGCCCCGGTCAATTCCGGCAATGACCTGGTGTTGATGCTCGAACGGGGACAAACCACGGCCGGCCATCGCGAGCACGGCGTCTACTACGGCGGCCACATCTATTTGTTCGCCGACGAAACCACGTTGCAGAAGTTCAGCAAGAATCCGCATTTCTATGCCGACCAGGCCGCGCAACCCACGCGCACCGGGGCCTTGGCCTCGCAGCCGGTGCGGTAAGCATAGTATCCGGCACGTACCGCACTGGTGAATTTCTGTGCGGTGCATCTAGCAAACCGTGAGGTTGGTGGGGCTGCGGACGCGCCGCTCTATACGCACTAAGTTAAGGGAGTGCCTCCCCAATGTCTCGTCCCCTCTCCGAGAGGGAGAGGGGACCGGAACAAAACGCCGCCGAGTGTGCTCCCTACAGACTCGCATCTTTTCCCAACTTACCCAACCGGTAAAGTTTCGTTAACACTCAAGATCGCTGCAATCGGAACCGATAACTGTGTTACGCACGTTATCGCCACTGCGGTTCATGCGCCATTCAGTGGCCAACGATACATCGAGGAAGGGAACTTGGGCATGCAGCGATACGATTCAGCTTCCGTTTCGGCTGGTGATGCCTCCCGGGCTGCCGAGCCGTCCGCCGTGCTTCACATTACGCATTTTGCCCATTCATCCACAGCGGCCGACACGCGGTTGTTGGCGGAGATTCCTGATCTGACCGCCGAGGATCCGGAGTCGTTGGTCGAGGAACATACGGCGGCCCAGGACGGCCGACTCCTCAGCCAAGCCTTGGCGAGCAAGCTGGTACTGGGCGGTGGCATCCTGTTGGCATTGGCGGCGATCTTGCCGTTCTGCTTCCTCAAGAAGGCCGAACCGAAACCGGCCAACGATCAGTTGTCGGCCTGGAATCCGGCTCCGCCGGCCCCAAATGCCGACACGGCCCCGAGTTGGAACCGTCCGATGATGCAGAAGCCCGACGTGGTGCGAAACGCAGCCGGGCCATCCACGGCGACCAACGTGCCGGCCTCGATCGTGGTGCCGGCGCTGCCGGAAAGGCCTGGCAACAACGTCACGGCGCCCGCCTTGACCGGCAACACACCGGAGCCCAGCGGCGGGAAATCGACGCCGCCAACCCTCAATGGCCCCGCTTTGCCGACGATGCCGGTTGAAATGCCAACCACGCGCATGAGTTCCCGACCCGTCCGGCCGGGCAGCGATCGCATGGCATCGCCGGTCAGCATGAACCAGCCGATGACGATCGGCAACGCTCCGCAAGGCGGCTATCCACAGACTGGCTATCCGCCGGTCGATTCGCGGCCAGCCGAAGCAGCGGGCGCTCGGCCGTTCTACCAGGCCGACACGCGCGGCTACTATCACAACAGCGACCGCGGGAATTCACGCGTCGATTACCGCAGCGATTACCCGCAGAACAATGCTTCGCAGGTGAATCCGCTGATGCCCGATTTGAACAAGGAACTTGCGCCGCAAGGGTCGCAGACGCCACCATCGTCGGACGGCCTGCGCGCGGCGCCCCCATCTGCTCCCGCCATGACACCGTCCGCCCCGGGATACCCGTCGTCTGCCGTGGAGGGGTCGTCCCGCCAGGCGGGCGTAGCGCAGATTCAAGGCATCATCGCAACTCCTTCCACTCAGGATCACCCATGAGCGCGCTGGACCAAGCCTTTATTCGAGCTTGCTCGCAACAGGGCGGGACACCGCAAGGCACCTTGTCGTCGCCGGCCCGCCCCAGCGTCCCCTTGGCCGAAGCCCTGGCGTTGCAGCCGGCGCCCGAAGCCACACGGGAACCGCGGCCGGAGCCGTGCAGTTCGCAGCAAGGGGACAGTCCCGTTTTCCGCGTCTCTTCCGGAGACGACGAACGAAAACCGGGACAGCCCCCACATGCGGCCGTTTCCTTGCGGGAAGCGTTGACTGGGGATTCGGCCACCCCGGCGCGCACGGCCTCGATCGAACGGCTGTTCACCAACCTGGCGAAGCCGGCCCTACGCTCCATTGAATCGACGCTGCCGCAACAGCGCAGCGTTTCCGCCAGCGAGACCCTGGGGATCTCGCGTCCCATCTACCGCGCCGATCCGGGCCCGGCGACCGCACCGTTGACGACCGCGCCGACCCCGCCCGCCGCGATCGTGCGGCCGGCGCCCGTTGCCGCCGCGGCGGCCGACCAGGAAACCGCGCGGCCTTCGCGCGACGCCGTGACGCTGTTCGCCATGCGGAACACCTTGGATTATGAGCCGGTTCCGGTCGTTCACATGGCCGATACGGGCGTCGTGCCGCCGCCGCACTTGAATCGGTGGCCGGCCGAAACCGAACAGCCGCTGTATCCGGGCAGCATGGCGGCAGTGGAAGAGCCGGTGGTCGCGGCGGTGATCCCGCAGCCGTGGCGGCCCATGCTTCAGGTCGAGCATTTCCTCTGGCCGAAGATTTGTGCCCAATTGCACATGGTCGCCGTGCGGCAAATGGACCAACTGGCCGATGCCATTGCCAACGCCGTGGGAGGAGGCCATAAGGTCATCGCCGTGGGCGGCTGCCGCGCCGGCGACGGGGCCACGACGCTGTCGCTCTGCGCCGCCCGGCAATTGGCCCGCCGCGGTCTCCGCGTGGTGGTGGTCGATGGCAGTTTCAACGATCCGCAAGTGGCCACGCGCCTGGGGCTTTTGCCGCAGCACGGCTGGGAAGACGTGTTGGCCGGAAAGTTGCCGCTGGAAGAAGTGATCGTCGATTCGACGGAGGACCGCCTGGCCGTGCTGCCGGTGGTTCGGCCGCAGTCCGGCATGGACGGCCTTTTCCAGCAGAAGACCACGATGGCCGCCAGCCTGGATACCTTGTCGCAACATTACGATGTCGTCCTGATCGACGCGGGAGCGCTGGAAGACCGTCTCTCCGCCTGGGCGCCTGGGCCAGGCAACGCCAGCCGGTTGGACGGGGCCGTATTGGTCCACAATCTGCGCGCGATCAACGCGGATCGTCTGGCTGAAGTCGGGCGCGGCCTGGCCGCCGCCGCCGTGGTGCAAGTGGGCGTCATCCAAAACTTTACCCGGTCGTAATCCAACCATGTACGAGTCCTACTGGCAGCTTCGACAGAAACCGTTCGAGAACAATGCCGACCCGCAGTTCTACTACCCGGGCGAGTCGCACCAGGCCGCCTTGCTGAAGCTGCGCTACGCCCTGGAGAACCGTCGCGGCGGCGCGCTGTTGGCCGGTGCTTCCGGCTGCGGCAAGACGTTGCTGGTCAACATGCTGCGGGCCGCGCTGGGAGAGACCTTCACTCCCTTCGTTCACCTGGTCTTCCCGCAGATGTCGACGGCCGAACTGCTGGCCTTCCTGGCCGACGAATTGGACGGCCACAACAGCAGCGGCTTGCAGGCCGGCGTCCAAGAGAGCATCCACCGCATCCAGCAGGCCCTGGCTGAAAACACGCGCAACGGCCGCCACGCCGTCCTGGTCGTCGATGAAGCGCATCTGCTGGACAACGGCCACACGCTGGAATCGCTGCGGCTGTTGTTGAATTTTCAATCGGACAATCGGGCGGGGCTGACGCTACTGCTGGCCGGTCAGCCGGGCCTGCTGGCCACGCTCACGCGCATGCCGCAGTTGGAAGAGCGCTTGGGCGTGAAATGCCTGCTGCGGCCGTACAGCGAAGAAGAGACGGCCGCCTACGTGAGCCATCGCCTGCGGGTGGCCGGCGCACGGGAGCCGATCTTCGAGGCCGACGCCTTTCCGGCACTGCACGCTTTGACTCACGGCATCGCGCGGCGCATCAATCGCCTCTGCGACCTGTCGCTGTTGATCGGTTTCGCCGAGGAGCGGCGGACCCTCAACGCCGAGCACGTCGAGTCCGTCTGCCAGGAACTGGTCACCGTGACACCCGAGTAAGAATTGGCCGAAAAATAACGCTCGCTCGTCGTAGGTCAGGCTGTGCCTGACGCCGCAAAATGTCAGGCACAGCCTGACCTACAAAGGCTCGAATGGATAGGAGATGCTTTCTTTGATCGATCTTAAGTCACGGCCACGCCGCAATACTGTCGCATTGGTAAATCGAGGCACTCAGCTCGCCCAAAGCGCCGGCAAAACCCGCGATCATGTTGTTGCAGCAACGCGCCCCGGCGGTTCGACGCAGTCGCCCCTGCGATACCATGCTGCCGGGTGGAACTGGCTACACCAGTGTTTCCGCGGGGTTGGTGCGGAGACGACTCCTGCGGTTCGATCTTGAGGTAACCGTTCACGGGGTGGGCGGGGACTGGTCCATTTTTCGGCCAGTGGGCGCGACTTGCAAGTTCGACGTCGTCCGAAAACATGGACCTGTCCCCCTCTTCCCCCGGCCGCGCAAACAAAACGGCGACAAGTCGCCGCACTCCAAAATTCCGCGGGGGGCTTCCGCCAATGGGGCCAAGTGAACACAATAAGGGTTTCCGGTGTCCTCCTTGACGCCTGCCCCCCCCGGCCCCCGACGATCGGTCAACCTTGCCATGCAACCCGTGGAATTGAACATCCTTCGCATCGATAGCCGGCGGGACGATATTCGGGCGGCCATGTCCGCACTGCGCCGCCGCCTCAGCCCGGAAGGAAACATCGTCAGCGAGGCCGGCCGGCAACGGACCTTGGAGGTCTTCGGCGAGGCTCTCACGCCGGTGCAGGTGGTGGAGCGGATCTGCCGCGACGTGAAAGAAAAAGGCCTGGCCGCGGTGCTCGACTACTCCAACCGCATCGACAAGGCCGCCTTGACGCCGGAAACGATCCGCGTGCCCGCCGAGGAACTCCAGCGGGCCCATGCCGGGGCCGACCCGCAACTGTTGGCGACCGTGCGGCGCATCCGCCAGCGGATCACCGAATTCCAACAGGTGATTCTCCACCACGACGCCCGCATGGACGTGCCCAACGGCTATTTGAAGCATCGCTACCGGCCGCTGGACCGCGTGGGCATCTGCGTCCCCGGCGGGGCGGCCGCCTATCCGTCCACGGTGCTGATGACGGCCGTGCCGGCGCAAGTGGCGGGCGTGCCGCAATTGGCCGTGGTGGCGCCGCCCACCAAGTTCGGCGCCTACAATCCCGATCTGCTGGCCACCTGCTGCGAATTGGGTGTCACCGAGGTCTATCGGCTGGGCGGGGCCCAGGCCGTCGCCGCCTTGGCCTACGGCGTGGCGGGCATCCCGCGGGTGGACAAGATCGTCGGCCCCGGCAACCTGTTCGTGGCCCTGGCCAAGAAGCACGTTTACGGCGACGTCGACATCGATTCGATTGCCGGGCCCAGCGAGATCGTGGTCATCGTGGACCGCCCCACGCGGCCCGAGTACACGGCGGCCGACCTGATCGCCCAGGCCGAACACGCCCCGGGGGCCAGCGTGCTCATCGGCTGGGACGAAGCGGCCCTGCGTCAGACGG
>CAYYBU010000097.1:0-7856 GCA_964469945.1 uncultured Planctomycetaceae bacterium | reverse complement strand
CCACGATCTTTTCGACGACCGTTTCCACCTCTTCGGCCGTATTGAAACGCCCCAGTCCGAAGCGGACGCTGCCGCGCACAGCGTCGTCGGCCAGCCCCAGGCTCCGCAGCACGTGGCTGGGCTCCGGGTTGGCCGACGTACAGGCACTGCCGGTGCTCAGTGCGATGTCCTTCAGGCTCAAGAGCAAGGTCTCGCCCTCGACCCCGGCGAAACTGACGTTGAGATTGCCCGGCAAACGCAGCTCGGGCAGCTCGAGCACCGGGCCATTGAGCGACACGCCGGACACTCCGGCGGAGAGTCCCGCGTACAGCCGGTCGCGCAGACCGCGCAGCCGCGGCGGTTCCGTGGCCGCCTCGTCGAGGCACAATTCTATGGCCCGGGCCAAGCCGACGATGCCCGGCACGTTGAGCGTGCCGCTCCGCAAGCCGTTCTCCTGGCCGCCGCCGTCGATCAGCGATTGCAATCGCACGCTCGGCTCCCGGCTGCGCACGTACAGGGCGCCGATGCCTTTCGGCCCGTTGATCTTGTGGGCCGTGAAGCTCATCAGGTCGACCTGCAATTGCTCGACGTCGACCGGTATTTTGCCGACGGCCTGCGTGGCGTCGCTATGCAACAACACGCCGCGCTGTTTGCAAAGTTGCCCGATCTCGGCCAGAGGTTGAATCGCGCCGATCTCATTGTTGGCCAGCATGATCGAAACGAGGATGGTGTCGCTACGAATCGCTTCGGCAACTTGCTCCACCAGGACACGGCCTGCCTGGGGCTCGGTCGCCGGCGCCACCGGCAGCAGCGTAACCTGAAAACCGCGCCCCCTCAGCCTTTGCAGCGGATCGAGCACCGAGGGATGTTCGGTGCCCACGCTGACGAGATGTTTTCCTCGCGCCGCCAGTTTCTCCGCCGCGCCGCGAATTGCCAGGTTATTGCTCTCCGTGGCCCCGCTGGTAAACACGATCTCTTTGCTACGGGCGCCGATGGCAGCCGCGATGATTTCCCGCGACACGTCCACGGCCTCCTTGGCGGGCCAGCCGAAACAGTGGCTGCTGCCCGGGTTGCCGAAGACCTCGGTGAAATACGGCCGCATCGCCTCCAACACCCGCGGATCCACTGGGCTGGTGGCGTGATTGTCGAAATAGATCGGATGCTCGAGCACGGCAAACTCGTCTTGTTGCGACTCCCTACAGGGTCTCGATTCGAATGCCCAGCGCACCAAGCGCGTCCAGCCGGTGCGCAGCCCCCAGAAAGAGCAAGCCGGTCTGACCGTCAAGAAGCGTCTCCGCGATTCGCTGGGCGATCCAGCGGTCGCGCAAGGCCAGCACCTCGGCCGCCTCCGCGGCCCCGCCCACAGGCCCACGTGTGGCGCTCTCCGCGGGCAAAAGCTGCCGTCGCTGCATCTGGTATTCGCGCAGCAGAAGCTGGGGATCCTCCGTCCCGACCAACACGGCCCCCTGATCGAGCAGTTCCAGGATCAGTTGATGGTTGCGGCTGCCGGCGCGGGCCAGTTCGCGGACGATGTCCAACTCGTGCGCGCACACCGGCAGCCCGTCCTGGTAGATCCGCACCACGCTGTAATCGAGATGCAACGCGGCGATTCGCTGGGTGATCGCGTCCCAAAGGCCGGCCACCGCGCGCTGGCGATTCTCCCACGCCGCCGCACCCAGCTCGCGCTGATAGCGTGTACGAACCGCCTCGACCAGCGAGCCGAGATCGGCCGCCGTATGAATCACCGGTACGGCAATAACGCGTCTGGCCATTTATAGATGCCCTCCGCGGCGTTCCAGACACGGACCCGCCCGCGGGCGGACTGGGCCAAAGCCCTTTCCCTAGCGAACTCGGCCGCGGGAAGAAAGAAGCGTTTACTCGCCCGTATAGGGCAGCAAAGCCATGAAACGGGCCCGTTTGATGGCGCGCGTCACGGCGTGCTGGCTCACGGCCGTGCAGCCGCTCTTACGACGGCTGATGACCTTGCCCTGGCGATTGGTAAGCTTCTTGAGCAGTTCCAGATCCTTGTAGTCGACATACATCGGACGCGGCCGCTGGCCGTCGACAAACAGGGGATCCTTCTTCTTGCCGCGGACTTTCGTCTTGGTCCGTCGCTTGCTGACACGATTGAATTGCAGTCGCCTTGCCATACCCGATTCCTGCTTCCTGGGGAAACCAATAAGTCTATCAAAATTCCGCCGCAGGACAAGCCGGCATCAAGCGAGATTCCGTTTTTTCCTCGGAAAGCCAATTCCAACGCAAAAACCAGCCGGTGAAAAGCAACACCCCAAGGGGGTGAGCATCCTTCATCAGTGGGTATCCGTCGCGCAGAGCGCGCTCGAAGATCCCATAGCTGGCCATCACCGTGAGCAGCACCGCCAGCGTCATCACGATCCGTCCCCGCCGCTCGGCGAAGGCCGTCATCAGTCCCCAACAGGTCAGCGGGGCGATCAAGCCGAAGGTGTTTCGTTCCGTGGCCGGACCAAACTCCATCTGCCACGACGTCCACATCACCAGGATGAACAACAGCAGCCGTGCGAGCGACTGCCTCCGCCGTGCCTGCCACAAGCATAAGCCCAGCACTCCCGCGGCCGTGGCCAATTGCAAGGCCATGTAGATATGCGCATTGACGGGCGGACGGATGGTTTCCCAAATGGTCCACATGTCGCGATAGCTGTGGCGGATTTGTGCGGACCCCATCAGCACCTCGTACCAGCCGCCATACTGCCGGCACACCCACGCAAACGGGTGGGTCAGCAACGGCAGCGCGCCTACCGCCAGCAGGCAGACGCCGAACCGCAACGCCAGTGGCCGTGGGCGGCAGGCAATCAACAGCAACGCAACGGCCAACGGCCAGACCTTGATGTGTACGGGGATGGCCAACATCAGGGCGGCCAACCACCAGCGCCGGTCGGCGATAGCGGCCATCCCCAGCGCCACCAGGGCGAAAATCAACAGGTTGCTCTGCCCGGACCAGATACTACGTGCGACGCCGACCAGCACCAGGCAAAGGAAGATCCCCTCGCGCCCAGGCGTCCAGCAGCCTGGCAGGATCCGCCGCATGAACGTTCGCAGCGCCCCGAAGAACAGGCCCAGGTTCAACCAGCTCCACAGCAGGCCGCCCAAGGGCGTCGGTAGCAAAGCCAGGGGGACCAGCGCCTCGGCGCAGGCCGGGCCATAGCGGAACTCAAATGGACAGCCCTTGTACGTTGGGCTGACCTTGTACACGTCCTGGCCGGCCCACCAGAGCCGCGCACCCGTCTCGTAATGGGGATAATAGACGCTGTGCGCCTTGGCCCAGAAGACGTCCTTGATGCTCAGCGCCGAGGCAAACAAAATCCACAACAGCAAGGCCAAATGGAGCGGCCACCGCGGCAAAGACTCGGCCACGGATGACACACCGATGACACAGGGATGTTTCGGTGAGGAAATCGCGGGAAACCGACCGCCTGTCTTCATCGGTATTCGATCCGTGTTCATCCGTGGCCAAATTCGGCGGTTACTTTTCGGCTCCCGTCAGCTCGCCAAGCCGGCCCAGTTTTACCCCCTGGAACATAAGATACTCGGCCAACTCGGCCGAGACCAGCATTTCCAGTTCTTTCGGTCGCAGGTCGGCCAAAGGATCGTACCAGCCGCTGGCCCCGTCATCAACCGTGTCGTGGACGCTGGCCGTGGCCGTGTCGGCGGGATGCAGGCAGATTTCCGCGGTCGCGAAAGACTGTTTCAGGAAGGCACGGATCCAGCGCATCTCGATCCGCCCTGCCAGCGCCACCCCGAAATAGGCGTCCGGATGGGCAATCCCGGCACGATCGACGCGCCGTCGGAACGGCCCCGCATAAATTTGTTGAGCGGCGGCAAACAGCTTTCCGCGTGGTCCCAAGTCGCGGCCGCAGAGCGATTGCCACAGCGATGGCTCCCGGGCCACCCGAACGACGCGAATATGGAACTTTTCCAGCAGTGTCGGCAGCAACCGGGCAACGGCGGGAAACAACTCGATATACTGATGGCCGTTGAGGTGAGTCGGCCGCACGCCGTGGTCCAGGATGAACTGCGTCTGGCGGGAAAGCTCTTCCACCAGCGCGGCACGAAACCTGGAACCACCGCACTGAAGGCGGCGAAACAACACGAACAAGCCGGGAAATCGCCCCTGGGAGTCGAGCAGTTCGGCCGGATAACGCGAAGCCGTCAAGGGCCGGCCTTGGGTCAGGTTCCAATGGATTCCCAAGTCGAATGGCTGCACCGGGTCGCCCAACTGACGCCGCTGGGGCGACGACGGCAACTCGGCCGCCTGCTGGGCGCGGGCCAACTCGCTCCATCGCGTCATGGCTCGTGCCGCGTCGGGCGCATTGGCCAACAACGAGGTGCTCGTCAATAGCCCGTGGGAGAAGGCCCGGAAGATGCCGTCGGTAACGGCCCGGTTCATCCCCAGGTCGTCGGCGTGCAGCGCGACGCGCCGGCAGTCGGAAGCCGTCGTGCTCGAACGTCTTCCCTTCATCAGGCCGCCAACTTCCTCTGCTCTGCTTGAGTGGGCGACGCGATGGTTTCCAACGGCGCCAGCGTCATCGCCGGCTTACCGGCCAGCCAATCGCGCCATCGCAAGCGAATCACGTCCAGCAACATCGGCAGCGCGTGCCGTCGCAGCGAGAGCGTCGATGCGTATTCATTGATCAAGTTCACCGGAATCCGGCAATAGGGCAGCCGCAGCCGCCGGGTGAGAAATACCACCTCGGCATCGAATGCAAAACCATCGATGGTGGTCCGCGAGAAGATCTCCCGAGCGGCACGGGGGCCAAACAGCTTCAGTCCGCATTGGGTATCGGTCACCTCGCGTGAAATGAGGTATTTGACCACCGTGCGGAAACCGGCCGTCGCCACGGTGCGCGCCAACCGCCGCGAAGCACTATGGACGGATTGTTTCATGTCGCGGGCGCCGAAGACGACCTCGCAGGCCCCACTTTTAATTGCATCATACCCCTCCCGCAATGAGGACAGGTCGTAGGGCAGATCGGCGTCGGTGAAGGCAATCACGCGCCCCGTGGCGCGCAGCATGGCCGTCCGCACCGCGCAGCCTTTGCCCCGATTCTCGGCCAACTGGAGTGTGGAAAATCGCGGCCCCAATGAGTTCGCCAGTCGGGGGGTGCAGTCGGTGCTGCCATCGTCGGCCACGACGACCCGATAATCGACCCCCCAGTGGTCCAGAAATGTGCCCAAGTGGGACAGCGTCCAAGGCAGGCGTTTTTCTTCGTTGAAAGCGGGTATGATGACCGTCAATTCGTGATCGGTCGCGATGCCGCCGGCGGTGGTAACCTCGGTGGTCGGAGCATGTGTCGGAAGCGGCTTGGACGCTGTACTCGGCATTCTCATGAGCGGTTCCACCGCATGGGGGTGTAGGACTTCGGAAGTGGCGACTATTTACCGGGTTTTGCCAACCATGTAAATGTCAATCTGGAGAACTAAAAAACCCACGGGCTTGCCAACAGCCCGTGGGTCGTATCGATCGTGCGTCGTCGGCCACTCGGGATGGGCCGAGAATCCACCGGGGCTATCCAGCTTTCGGCTCCCGGACGCGAAAGTTAGTTTTCCGGCCGCATGGCGCGGTGCGGCTGCGAGTCGGCATCACTGGTGATCATGCCCGGTTCGTCGCCCGGCAACGGGGCCGCATTGCGATTGCTGCGCGGGGCGTTGGCGGCGGTGCCCGTGAATCCGTAGCCGTTGTTGCTGCTGCGGGCGTTGTTGACGTAGCCGCTGTTGTTCACGCGGCTACTGGAATTGCCGTTGCTATTGCTGGCATTCCTGGTGCTGGCCGTGGCGTTATTGGCATAGCCGCCATTTCTGACCGAGCCGTTGTTGACATAGCCGTTGTTGACGGGGCCGTTGTTGACGTAGCCATTGCCGCCATAGCCGCCGTTGCTGCAATGGTTGCAACCGCCGCCGTTCCAGTGACCACCTTGGTCGCATGACTCCCCGCAACAGGGCGAGTCACCGCAGCAACCACCCCAGCAGCGCTCGCCGCAACAGGGACCGCACCAGCAATCGCAACGGAACAGGCCGATGAACCATCGCAGCGGGTGCCAGGGGTGGCAGCAACAGCCGCACGAATCGTCGCACGAGCTGCAAGGATCGCAGCAGGCCGAGGCACAGCAGCCGCCGTCGCAAGAACAGCCGCCGCAGCAACCATTGCCACATGCCGGCCCGGAGCAGGGACTACAACCGCAACCTGAATCGCACGAACAGCAGCCGTTGCGACACACGCCGCAGCAACCGCTACAGGCGAGCAACAGACCGCATCCCAGAATAGAAAGCATTGCACTCCGTGTCATGATCTGTCTCCTTGATCCTCGGACCCAATCGTAAGTTATGGGAAGCCGATAGAGACAGCCCCCCAGCCGTCCCCCCACGCCGAGCTTGTGAAAAAATCCCGGTCGGCTCAACGCAAACCGCTAATTTCCAACGCGAGATTCCACCCCTTTGGTGGATTTTTTCACACGCTCGCAATGTAACTCGTGGGGCAAGCATCTGCATGAGACGTTATCGGCGGAACAACCGCTAGAATCGAGAAAATCGTTAAATGGGGATTTTTCACCGTGGTTTACGCAGGTTGTCAACGGCCAGCTTTCAGCGGTTCATCATCGAATTCAACACTGAAAGCTGGCTGCTCTTGGAAAGGCCCTTAGCACGGCTCGGGCATTCGCTTATAATGGAAGAAGAGCCTGCGTTACGGTTTTTCTAGCAGGCATGGGCCCAAACGGGGAGAATTTTTGTGTCGCACCGGCTTTCGACGATTGAGGCAGCAGTGGAGGCGATCGGTCGCGGCGAGATCGTCATCGTCATGGATGCAGAGGACCGCGAGAACGAGGGCGATTTCATCTGTGCCGCGGAAAAGGTGACCCCGGCCATCGTGAACTTCATGATCACCCACGGCCGCGGGCAGCTTTGCATGCCCCTGTTGCCCGATGTCTGCCAGCGGCTCGACCTGCCCCTGATGGTCGACGAAAACACCGCCCCGCTAGGGACCAATTTCACCGTGCCGGTCGACCATCGCACCTGTCGTACCGGCATCACGGCCCAGGAGCGAGCCAATACGATCCGGGCGATTGTTTCACCGACGAGCAAAGCGTCCGATTTCGTGCGCCCCGGACACCTCTTCCCGCTGATGGCCAAAGAGGGCGGCGTGTTGCGTCGCGCCGGCCATACCGAAGCAACCGTCGATCTGATGCGTTTGGCCGGGCTGACGCCGGCCGGCGTGTTGTGCGAGATCCTCGATGCCAATGGCGACCGCGCCCCGCGGGAACAACTCTATGCCCTGGCCAAACAGCACGGCCTGCAGATCCTCAGCACCGAGGAGTTGATCCGCTATCGCCGCCGCAGCGAGAAGTTGGTCTATCGGCTGGCCGAGGCCGATCTGCCCACGCGCTTCGGGCCCGGCCGCATCGTCGCCTTCGGCGTGCGCTATGAGGAGCAGCAACCGGTCGCCATCGTGGTGGGCGATCCGGTAAAATCGCCCGAGCCGCTGGTGCGGCTGCACTCGGCCTGCTTCACGGGCGACTTGCTAGCCTCGCTCCGCTGCGATTGCGGCGACCAACTCCGCATCGCCATGGAGATGATCGGCCAAGAGGGCGCCGGCGTGCTGGTCTACTTGCCCCAGGAAGGCCGCGGCATCGGTCTGATCGAGAAGATCAAGGCCTACCACCTCCAGGACCAGGGCATGGACACGGTCGAGGCCAACCTGGCCCTCGGCCACCAGGCCGACAGCCGCGATTACGGCGTCGGAATCCAAATCCTCAAGGACCTGGGGCTGTCGCGGGTGCGGCTGCTGACGAACAATCCGAAGAAGACCGACGCCTTCATTTATGGCGGCTTCGACCTGGAGGTATTGG
>CAYYBU010000096.1:0-7884 GCA_964469945.1 uncultured Planctomycetaceae bacterium | reverse complement strand
CCTTGATGGTGATGATCAGCATCCTGCTGGCCGACCTGCTGTACGTGCTGGCCGATCCGCGCATCAGCTTCCAAGGGCAAGGACAGTCGGCATGAGCACGAGCAAAGGCGAGGCCTATCTCGACATCGTCTGGCGGCAGTTCAAGAAGAACCGTTCCGCGCTGCTGGCGCTGGTGATTCTGGGACCGCTGTTCCTGTTGGCCATTTTCGCTCCCGTGCTGGCCTCGGCGCAGCCCTTCGTGTTCCAGGACGGCCCGCGGCGGCTGTTTCCCTGGTTCCGCGACCTGTTCAATGCCGAGGAGGCGGTCGATTTCTTCTTCAACATGGCCCTGGTCGGGTTCTTCCCCTGGCTCGTGCTGGCGCTGGCGTCGAACTGGTTCGGCTGTCGCCGCGGCGTGCCGGGGCGCGTGCGGCTGCTCTGGACGGCGGCCGAGTACGCCGCGATCCTGGCCGCGTTGCTGGTGCTGTTCGGCGTCGGCGCGCTGGGCTTGCGCCCGGCCAACCGCTATGCGGCGCGGAGTTTCGCCGAGGAGCAGTTCCGCCACCCCGACCGCATGCGCGGCTGGTATGCGCCGATCCCGCTGGGCCCCTTGGAGCAAGACATCCCGGCGCGGTTCCAGCCTCCCGGCTTCCGCAATGTCGATCCCCTGACCCGCACCAGCGTCCACGAAAGCTTCCCGCACTGGCTGGGCACCGACGATTCGGGCCGCGACGTGCTGGTGCGGATGATCTACGGCACGCGGATCTCGCTCACGGTGGGTTTCGTGGCCGTGGGCATCTACATCACCCTGGGCATCATCGTCGGCGCCATCGCCGGCTACTTCGGCGGCGCGGCCGACATGCTCATCTCGCGCGTGATCGAGGTCATGCTGGTGTTTCCCTCGTTCTTTCTCATTCTCACCCTGGTGGCCCTGCTGGGACCGAGCATCTATATCATCATGGTCGTCATCGGCCTGACCGGCTGGCCGAGTATTGCGCGGCTGATCCGCGGCGAGGTGCTCAAGCAGCGGGCGATGGATTACGTCACCGCGGCCCGCGCCCTGGGAGCCTCGCACGGGCGGATCATCTTTCGCCACATCCTCTTCAACGCCATGGGCCCCGCGCTGGTGGCCGCCCCCTTCGGCATCGCCGACGCCATCACCGCCGAGGCCGGTTTGAGCCTGCTGGGCTTCGGCGTCCGCCCGCCGGCGCCCAGTTGGGGTGCCGTGCTGGAACTGGGCCGCGACAATTACTCCTATTGGTGGCTGATCGTGGTCCCCTCGCTGGCCATGTTCTTGACCCTCACCGTCTTCAACCTGGTCGGCACCGGGCTGCGCGACGCCATGGACCCCAGACTGCGCAAATAACGCCACGATTGTGGTGCAGGCGTCCCGCCTGCACAAGGTTCAACCACACTATCATGACCGAACCGCTAATTACCGTCGAGCATCTGAAGACCTACTTCGACACCGATGAAGGTGTGGTCAAGGCGGTCGACGACGTCTCGCTGACCATTCCCCGCGGCAAGACGCTGGGCCTGGTGGGCGAATCGGGCTGCGGCAAATCGGTCACGGCCATGTCGATCATCCGCCTCATCTCGCCCCCCGGCCGCATCGCCGGCGGGCGCATCACGATGTTCGACGACGGCAAGCCGGTGACTCTGACCGAGCTGGCCGAGGCCGACATGCGGCGCATTCGCGGGGCCTCGGTCTCGATGATCTTCCAGGAGCCCATGACCTCGTTGAACCCCGTCTTCACCATCGGCGCCCAGATCGTGGAGGCGATCCGCTTACATCAGCACGTCGGCGCCGCCGAGGCCTGGCGGCGGGCCATCGACCTGCTGGGCCAAGTGGGCATCCCCGAGCCCGCCCAGCGCGTGCGCGAATATCCACACCAGTTTTCCGGCGGCATGCGGCAGCGGGCCATGATCGCCATGGCCCTGTCGTGCCAGCCGAAGCTATTGATCGCCGACGAGCCCACCACCGCCCTGGACGTGACCATTCAGGCTCAGATCCTCGACCTGCTGCGGCAGTTGCAAGCCGACATGGGGATGTCGATCCTCTTCATCACCCACGACCTGGGCGTCATCGCCGAGATGGCCGACGAGGTGGCCGTGATGTACGCCTCCAAGGTGGTCGAATACGCGGCCGTGGCCGAGTTGTTCGCCCGCCCCTTGCACCCCTACACGCAGTTGCTGTTCAAGTCGCGTCCCCGCCTGGGCCATGCGAAACAGGAGAAGCTCAATACGATCGAGGGCATGGTGCCCAGCCCGTTGCGTTTCCCCGCCGGCTGCAAGTTCCATCCCCGCTGTCCCTATCGCCAGGCCATCTGCACCAGCCAGGAGCCCGAGCTGCGCGAGCTATGTCCCGGCCATTGGGCCCGCTGTCACTTCGCCGGCACGCTGGGGCATGAATAATCATGAACAACGTACTCTTGGACGTCGTCGATCTGAAGAAATATTTCCCCATTCGCCGCGGGCTGCTCGCGCGTGTCGTCGGGCACGTCAAGGCGGTCGACGGCGTCAGCTTCGCCATCCGCGAAGGGGAAACGCTCGGCCTGGTCGGCGAGTCGGGCTGCGGCAAAACCACCGCCGGCCGCACCATCCTGCGACTCCTGGAGCCCACGGCCGGCCGGATCCAGTTCGCCGGCAGCGACGTGGTCGCCAGCCGCGGCCGTGCCTTACGCACGTTGCGGCGCAACATGCAACTGGTCTTTCAAGACCCCTTCGGCTCGCTCAATCCGCGCATGACCGTGCGCTCGATCATCGAGGAGGGGCTGATCGTTCACGGCTTGGGCAACAAGCAGCAGCGGCTCGACAAGGTCAACCAGACGCTCGCCCAGGTGGGGCTCGACGCCAGTTATCGCGACCGCTACCCACACGAGTTCTCCGGCGGGCAGCGGCAGCGCATCGGCATCGCCCGGGCGCTGGCCCTGGCGCCGCGGTTCATCGTGCTCGACGAGCCGCTGTCGGCCCTGGACGTTTCCATCCAGTCGCAGATCATCAATCTGCTGGTCGCCTTGCGGGAACAATACCGGCTCACCTACCTGTTCATCTCGCACGATTTGTCGGTGGTGGAATACATCTCCGACCGGGTGGCGGTCATGTATCTGGGCGAGATCGTCGAGATGGCTTCCAGCCGGGAAATCTACGGCAATCCGCTCCATCCCTACACGCGGGTCTTGCTGTCGTCGATCCCCACGATCGATCCGCAGACGCGGCGGAAGCGGATCATTCTGCCCGGCGACGTGCCCAGCCCGGTCAATCCGCCGGCCGGTTGCCGCTTCCATCCGCGCTGTCCGTTGGCGATGGACATTTGCCGCCTACAGTCGCCCGCTCCGTTGGACATCGAGGGCCATTTCGTCCGCTGCCACGCGGTGGCCCAGCAGCGGCAGGCGAAGTCGCCAAGTTCGTAGGGCGGTGCGAGCTTGCGCATGCGCCAAGAATCCTCCGCGGTGGCGTTGCGCGTTAGCCGCGGAGCGGCGACAGTCAATAGCCGGGGGCGTGAGCCCCGGGACGGCTGTAATAATTGTATTGAAAAGCCCCGGAGGGGCGACAGTCGCTTGCAAGTCACCCACTAATCCCAGACATACCGCTCGTCATATTCGATATGATGCCGTTGCAGAAAGATACGGAATTCTTCCTCGAACGTGCGCACGCGGTGGTGCTCGCTCTGGCCTGCGATATAGCGATTCACCTCATCCAAATTGGAGCAACTCACGGCAAAGGCGCCGTATCCCGCTTGCCAAGCGAAACCGTGGAGGGTTGCGACTGTCTCGTGAATCCAACGTGAGGAATTACTTTTGATGTCCCGGACCGTATTGGCGATGGACGACAGTTTGCCCAGGGATACCAAGAGATGTACGTGATCCGGCATACCCCCCGCGGCCGTGAGAACGTCTCCCTTGCCGCGAACAATCCCGCCGATGTATTGGAATAGCCGCGGGGCCAAATCGCCGACGATGAGCGGTTCGTGGTTCTTCGTGCTGAAGATGATGTGACAGTTCATGCAGACGAATGATTGCGGCACGTTGTTTTCCCTGCGATTGCTGTCGCCCCTCCGGGGCTGAAGAGGAATTGGCCAGATTCTCGACCAGGGGCTTACGCCCCTGGCTATTGACTGCCGCCGCGTCGCGGCTCAATTTCAGGCCGTTTATCGGCGGAATCGTCGCCGCCGATCCAACGGCGGCACGGTCAGCGCGTCCGACACGGCCGTCGACGCCGGCGCGGGGGCCAGCAACTCGTCGATCAGCCCTTGGGCGTCGCTGGTGGCGTTGGAAAGCCGCTGCATCCACAGCGAACGGAACTGGCCGGTGGAATCGAACAACTCGGGCGGGAAACAACAGAGGATGCTGGCGGCGATGCGGGCGTTCAGATCGGCGTTGGGGCTCATCGGCGCCAGGCCCTGGCGGAAAGAGGCCCGCAGCGAGGAGAGCACCAGCGGCCAGGCCTGTCGCCCGCCCGCTGACTGGCCCTGCAAGCGCAAGTCCTGGGCGAAATCCTTGGCCCGCTCGGGCTCGATGGCGAACTCGCTGACGTCGTCGTGGCCGGCCAGGTAGCCGACCAGCACGTCGGTCCAGCGTTCCGCGCGCCGCCGCAGATGATTGAGGCGGACGGCCGCCGCGGCGTCGACCCCCGGCCCCTGGACCAACAGCATCAGCACGCGATGCCGCGCTTCCATGTGGCCGATGAGCACGCTCCGCGCGATCGGCTCGGCTTCGAGGATTCCGCGCCGCCGATCGCTGGCGCAGAGCACGGCCGTCCACACGCGCGTGAGTATCTCGCTGAGCAGGATCTCTTCCAGAATGCTGCGGAGTTGGGGCCACTGCCGGCGACAGGCCTCATCGCCGGCCGCAGCCATGTCGACCGTGAAGGTTTTCAGGCTGTGGGCCCAACGGTCCAGGCGGCATTTCGATTCGCTCCAGTACTGCTGGAGGCCGCTGCTGGAGACGCGCTGCGGGCCGCGCACCAGCACCGGCCCATGGGCGGAAACGATCGCTGCCAATTCGACCAGTTCGCGTGCGTGCATGACGAGGCCGAGCAGATGTGGTGCCGGGTGACGAGTTGCAGGCCGTCGGCCGGGAGAGCCTGAGGGGACCAAGGCTCTCCCGCGTCGACCGCCATGCTCATCCTTCGAGAAGCAAAGCGGATGCCGCAACGGCGGCGATGGTGAAGGGGCGATCGAATGTTTTCCGCAACTCGTGAAAACACAACGGGTTGCGATAATTGGCCGGTGCCGGCCGAGCCGCTGTCACGCCGGCCAGTGTTGCGTCCGTGCAACACGCTGTGCATCATGGCGTGGGAAAACGGGACGGTCCACGAGGAAATCCGGCCGGCTCACACCAACCGCTGGATCCGCTGCACCATCTCCGCCTGGCTCAACTCCTGATCGGTCGGCAGCAGCAGATAGCTGGGCTTGTCGGCACAGCAGTCGAGGATGATTTGCGTGGGATTGGGCACCAGAAAGCCCTCGCTGCACGGCTCGTGACCGTTGACCAGCAGCCGCGCGCCGACCAGTTCGGCAAAGGCGTGGGCGTTTTCGGCGCGGTAGTCGCGGCCCCAGACGAGTTGGAAGAACGCCCCCTGGTCGCAGAATTCGTCGGCATCCAACTCGCGCTGAAAAATCGTCTTGTCGAACGGCTGCGTATCGACGTTCTCCGGCAGGGTATGGGTAATGAACACGCCGTAGGGGAGCCGCACCGCCAGCGGACAACTCCGCAGGAACGCGCGAAAGGCGTCGCGCACCCGCTCGGCCGCCGGTCCATACATCTGCTGCAAGCCGAGGCGGAACAACAGATTGAGCATCTGCTTGTTCTTCTGGATCGGGTAATCGGTCAACTCGGCCAACTCGTGGTTGCCGAGGATGAAATGGACTCGCTGGGGATACCTCACCTTCAACGTGGCGACGTCTTCCAGCATGGCGTGCGACATGCAGCCGCCATTTTGCGGATAGGCGGGGCCGCCATGACACACTTCCTGGAGGATCAAATGGCGGCGGGGATGCTCGTCCAAGGCGGCGACGCGGCGGATGAGGTTGAAATTGCGGCGATGGCCGTGCAGGTCGCCGGTGACCATCACGTCGCCGGCCAACTCGGGGGTGAGGACCACGACGTTGCCCTCCCGGCCAGGCGTCTGGACGTTGGCTTCCGTCGCCTGGGCGAAGGTGGCGATGACCCTCTCAATGTATTGAAGCGAGGCAACCATAACTAGCCATTTTACCCTATTTTTGCCGCAGTCGTATGGGGGGGGCCTCGTATCCGGCACACGCCGTGTGCCGTTGGCGCAGCGGCACACGGCGTGTGCCGGATACGTCTGATAGCAACGGTTTTGCCGATTTTCTGGATTCTGCCGATTATCGGGCCGATGTGTACCAAGGTGCTCCGCTTGGCTCCGCTGCTATCCGTAGAAGAAAGGAATCGTGGCAAGATGAAACGCATCTGCTTGGCGTTCGTGGCGGCCGCTTCACTGGCCTGCCTGGTGGGGGGCTGCGCGGAAAAAAACCAGCATTGCCTCCGCGATACCGGCCCGCAAGCCTGTGCCGACGGCGCACAGGCCGCCCCCGTTTGTCAGAATTGCGGCGGCCGGGGCTGTCCGTTGTGTCGCGGCGGCGCGGAAACCGCAGCGGCGTCTCAACCGGGTCCGCCCACCGGCACGGTGGCATATCCCTACTACACGACCCACGGCCCACGCGATTACTTCGACAAGAATCCCCCGGCCATTGGCCCGTAGGAGCGGCAGAAAAATAACTTCCGCAAATCGTAGGTCAGGCTGTGCCTGACGCCCCGGACTGTCAGGCACAGCCTGACCTACGCGGGACCGGCTCTGCCAGTGCCCTCCTACCGCCAAAAGCCCTGGCAGAGCCAGTGGCACCCAGCGTACCCGGGCCACTGGAACGCCGCCGAGCAGGCCCGTAGCGGAGCGCAACAAGCAATCAATTGCTGTAGAGGGATTCATCCAGCGGCGGATTCCCTGCGCCCATGTCGTTGGGATTCACCAATTCCTCATAGATGGTCGGCCCTGACGTACCAGACGCGTAGTTATCCAGGCTGTCGCCGCGGAGGAACATCACGTGGCCATCGCAAAAAGCCACGTTCGAGCCGCTCCCATGGTTGGACTCGATATTGGGGTTGACGGGATTATTGCCGGGAGTGCCGAGAAGGTGGCTGTCGTAAGCAGAAAGGCCCGTTGCCCCGGAAAGCGGATACCCGAAGCTGACATAGGTCTGGTTATAATCCCACCAGTTGTGGGCCTTGTCGGCCTGGAGGTTCTCCGAGAGCATCAGCGTCATGCTGGCGCCATCGTGCGAACTCACGTAATCCAGAGATAGACCCTTTTGGGGCGGTGACTGGGACTGGTCTATGAAGACAAGGCCGTTGCATGTGTACGAGTTGGGACCGTTGACTCCGGCGGTTATCGAAGCGGGCGGATCGCTCGGGCAGCCCAACACTTTGAGGTAAACAGCCGGCGCACTCCCCGCACCGGAGTTCGGCAGTGCGGTGGCCAGCTTCCATTGGTTCCAGACATCAGCACGCTCGAGGTTGGGCAACAGATACACCAGCCAGCCGACGTCGAGCGCACTGGTTCCCAGTTTCATGTGCCAACCGGGAAACTGCCGGCGCGTCGACTCGTAGGACTGGGACGCAATGGCAAGGTTGTGCAAATTGCTACTGCACGTGATGCGGCGGCCCGCTTCGCGGGCGGCCTGAACGGCCGGCAACAAAAGCCCCATCAACATGCCGATGATGGTAATCACCACCAAGAGCTCGACCAAGGTAAAGCCGCGAGCGCTCTTTCTCCGCCATTCCATAGTACACCTGCCTCTCTGCCAAGACTGTTCCGTTGGCGTGCCTCTTGCCCACACCATCATTCTCTCAAATTTGCGCAAAGAAATCCAGCGATTCTCTACGG